>DAOWOF010000120.1 GCA_030642205.1 Desulfobacteraceae bacterium
TAACGCTTAATATATAATGATAAATTACACCTAAACATTCGAGCAAAAAAATGGTAGTCTCCATAAAATAGTAACCTAAAATTAGCATTGTTAATTCCGGATAGTTTCATTGCAACATATTGAAACAATGCCACTAAAAAAGAGCTGTCCGGATGGAGAAATGATCCATGACACCTGAAAAAGAAGACTGCATTTATCTCGACCACAATGCAACAACCCCCGTCTGTCCAGAGGCTTTAGCGACCATGCTCCCTTATCTTAAAGGAGATTTCGGGAATCCATCAAGCGCCCATATGTTGGGAAAAATAACCAAGCAAGGCGTTGAGGATGCCAGAAAAAAGGTAGCTGCCCTGGTAGGATGTCAATCCCATGAAATCATCTTTACTTCTGGAGGAAGTGAATCAAATAACATGGTCTTAAAAGGCATTCTTGATTTCCAAAACCTTCAAGGATGCCACATTATTACATCAGCTGTTGAACACCCCGCGATCCTGAATCCAGCCCTTTTTCTAATGGAATTAGGCGTTGAAGTAACGATCCTGCCTGTTGATAGCTTTGGCTGTGTAGATCCGGATGAAGTTTACAGAGCCATTCAGCCAAACACGCGCTTGATATCTATTATGCTGGCCAATAATGAGACCGGCGCTTTGCAGCCTGTCAGAGAAATTGCGGCCATTGCAAAGGCACATGGTGTGCCGATTCATACTGATGCGGCCCAGGCAGTTGGCAAAATCGAGATAAATGTCAACAACCTTGGCGTTGATTTTTTAAGCATTGCGGGACATAAATTATACGGGCCAACAGGGGTTGGAGCGCTCTTCCTGCGTGACGGGCAATCAATTACGCCCTTAATCCATGGGGCCGCCCAGGAGAATGGAAAGAGGGCCGGCACAGAAAATATTATTCTGTCAGCAGGGCTTGGAACAGCCTGCGAAATTGCCCGAAAGGGCATGAAGGAGGAGATAAAAAGGATAAGCGCCATGCGTGACCGGTTGCAAGGTATTTTGTTTGAAAACATAAAAGACCTGGTATTAAATGGCCATCCAACTAAAAGGCTGCCCAATACCCTTAATATTTCTATCCCCGGAATAGCAGGGGAGCAAATTCTTGAAGCCCTTCCAAATATCATGGCATCCACAGGGGCTGCTTGTCATGATCGGACAGTCGAATTATCCCACGTCCTGGCTGCTATGGGGGTACCTGCTGAAATTGGAATGGGGGCAATCAGATTAACCCTTGGAAAAGGTAATTCCCATGAGCAATTAAGAGATGCCGCGGGATTGATAATTCGACAGATAAGGAGGATGCAGGATGCATGAAATAAAAGGTGATAAACCGGCTCTACTGGTAGTGGATATGCTCAAGGGAAGCTTCAAAAAAGACAAAAATCTCGCGATTACGCCCCTGGCTATTAAGATTATTGGACCAATTAACGCGCTAATCAGTGTCTTTAGAGAAGAAGGGTGGCCTATTGTTTTTCCCTCTGATGCTTTTCATGAAGATAGTTTTCTTTTTAGCGGAGGAATTAAGCCCCATTCCCTGGCAGGCTCTGAAGACGCAGAAGTAGTTGATGAGCTTGATCATCGACAGGAAGACCTGTTTTTACCCAAACCCAGTATGTCAGCTTTCTTTAAGACCGATCTGGATCAGTGGTTAAGGGAAAGAGATGTGACTCTTTGCGCGGTTGCCGGTCTTACATCTAATTTTTGCGTTCTTGCCACAGTCATGGATGCCCTTAGTTATAACTTTAAATCAGTGTTACTGGAAAATTGCACAACCTCATTTTCACAGGAAGTGCATGAAAAAACCTTGAGTATTTATCGCAGAAATGCCCTTTATCCATTATTCAGGGTATGTTCCTCAGAAGGATTGATCAGGGATCTTAAAACAGAAATGGTTTGATTTGGTTGGGCTGGCTAAACAAAGCCGCAGGCGTAGTTGCGCTACGTTGAGGACATCGAATATCAGCCAAAAATGACCTGAAGATGGGATGTTAGATGTTCAAATTAGTTACGGACAACTCCTTATCTTAATGAATAGGCTCATTGATAAGGGATACTCATGATCACTGATGTCCCTATATCTTCTTTGGAATCAATCCGTATCCTGCCTCCATAGGCTTCTATCATGGCCTTCACGCTTGCTAGTCCGAGACCACTTCCCTTGCCTACTGACTTTGTAGTAAAGCCAGGGGAAAAAATTCGGGGTAAATGCTCTCTTGAAATACCTTTTCCTGTATCAGTTATCTTGATGGTTACAAATTTGGCATCAGAACAGGTTTTAACAGCCAATCTTTTGGGTCTGGCCTCTGACAGGGCATCGATTGAATTTTTTAAAATATTATCAAAAACTTGCTTGATTTGCGCGGGATTCCCCATAATAAAAGGCAATGAATCGGCAAGCATGAGTTTTTTTTCTATTTTCTTGAATCCACTATTATTCTCGTAAAATATCAACTCTTTTTTTATTATCTTATTGATATTAATGGGTTCATTTTTTATAAGAGTATTTTTCCTTACATGATTTAAAATTGCAGCGATTTGGTCTTCTATATCGCAGATGCCTGATTGAATAAAATTCAGGTGGTCTTTTAACTTGGTAAGATCAGGATTATCCTGAATTAACACAAAATTGGAAAGATCAATCCAGCCCCGGATATCCTGCAACGGATTATTGAGATTATTAACGATCTGGGAGGCATATTTACCTATCTCTGCCTTGTTCTGTATTGCCAGGATCTCTTTGGTTCTTTTTTTAACTGTTTCTTCCAGAGAGTGACTATATTTTTTTAATTTCACTAAAAATTCTTTTCTCTCTTGTTTGACATTGTATAAATCAATGCTCTGATGAATTGTAATTTTGAGATCCAGATCACTCCATGGTTTGAGAATATAGCGATAAACATTCCCCTCATTGATAGCATTCAATATCGTCATACTTTCAGACTGTCCGGATAATATCAAGCGAATGATATCAGAATCATGCTCTGCTACCTTGCGAAGCAGAGTTAACCCATCCATTCCAGGCATATTGAGGTCTGAAACAACTACCTGAACCTTTTCTTTTTGGAGCATCTTAAGGGCATCTTGACCATTCGCTGCAAATAAGGAATAAAAAGGCTCTGATCTCATAGACCTTTTTATACTACGCAGGATTCCTTGCTCATCATCTACAAAAAGAACTTTGCGTTTTTCCATAAAATTCCTGTTTAAATTTTCTCTCCGCAATGCAGGCAGAGATGATAACGACTTGCCTTTTAGCCCATAGATGCTATTATTTTTTATATATAAAACAACAGGATGGCGCCCTTTCCTCTAAATTCACCTGTTAAGGGTGAAATAGCAAGTTTCCATATTTTATCTTCTACTTTCAAGTCTTTTAAAAATTTTTGTTCATTATTCTCAATAACATTGAAGATATTTTTTACTACTTCACCGGAAAAATAATCAGATATTTGGTCCCCTGTCCTAAGGTAACGCGCATAAAGCTGTTTAGTTTCACGGTTGGCAATAGCAATCATCCCTTCTAAACCGACTCCTATAACAGGGCATGGGAGTTCATTTAACACAACCTGAGATAATTGTAAGGCCTGATTTTGAATTTCAAGGTCCACTGTCCTCTCTTGAACCATTTCTTCCAGATGCCGGTTTATTTTTTCCAGTTTTTCTTTTTGCTTGCAATTTTCCTCATTAAGCTTCCGGTTGGCAACGAAAAGGTCATGCTGTTCCAGTGACCGCTTAATTTCCTGCTTTAACTCATCATCCTTCCATGGTTTTAATAAAAATTTATAAATATTCCCCTTATTGATTGACTCGGTAATGGAATCCACATCTGTATAACCGGTAAGAATGATTCTCATAGTATCGGGATATTTCTCTTTGACTTTGGCTAAAAATTCGGAGCCGCTCATCTCAGTCATCCTCTGATCACTTAGCACCAGATCGACATTATTTTCCTCCAGGACAAGCAGCCCCTGACGACCGCTACTCGCAGTCAGAAAACGATAGCTATCTTTTCGAAATAAACGTTTTAAAGACTTGAGAATTCCTTGCTCATCATCAACACATAAGATCGTATGAGTAAATTCATCCATTTTGTTTATTACCCTTAGGGACAAAGCCGAAATACCCAATGTATTCCCGCGGTTAAAGTTTTCTTCCCTGACCTTGACAAAAAAATTCCGGTTTTCGTTCAGACAGTATTTATTAACTTATTACTGAATAAAGATTTGGCAGGCCTCTTGAATATCATCCTTTATTTCGGGCAACCATTCCGAAACAGGACTTATTTTGTTTTCTATTACCCATTGTGCATCAGCTGTAGACAAACTTGCATCAAAATCAGGATTTGGGTCGGTCATAAAACCATGCACAAAGAGATCAGCCATATGAATAATCATTACCATATCTTTGTCAAATTGGCTTTTTTCAACTTTATGATGATGAGAAATAATGTCTACCAGATTATCCGGGAGCTGCCACTTTTTGGCAAGATGAGCGCCAATCCGAGCATGTGTAATATTGATTTCTTTTTGTTCGGCTTCAAAAAATGATATATTTTGCTCCTTTAGAGCATTCCAAACCTGTTTAAAAAGATCAGGAAAAAATTGATAGAGCACAATTCGTCCAATATCATGCAGTAACCCGCCAGTAAAAACATCCTCCGGGTCAGAAGAACCAATCCTTGCGGCAAGATATTTGCCGGTTACTGCCACAGAGATTGAATGTATCCAGAAATCTTTAATATCAAAGCCTTGCAAGGCTTTTTTATTATTAAAAGCATCAATAACAGAAACCGCGACAAGCGCGTTTCTGACTGTATTATATCCAAGGATTATAATTGCACGGTCAAGACTGGAAATTTTTGACTTTAAACCAAAAAAGGCCGAGTTTACAAGTTTCAATATCCTCGGAACCATTGACTGGTCCTTTTTTATTGTTTGGCTTATCTCTTCCACAGAGACATCAGAATCTTTTAGCATTCTATTGACTTCAAAAACAATAGAAGGCAAGGATGGCAGATTCTCAATTGCATCAAGTTTTTTTAGTATCTGTATCTTTGAAGGTCTCATTTTTAAACTCATATATTTACGAGTGATTTGGAAATAATAATTTCATCTTTAATCATTTTCAGCTTTCCCAGCTTGATAATCGAACTGACTGAAGATTCTTTTATCACTGTGCCTTTTATCAGTAAAATTCGCCCGCCTTCTATACAAAGATCCCTGGCCAATACCATTCCAGCTTTAATCTCCTCAATTTTTATTGATATCGTTGTTTGTTCTTCCTCTTGAGTTCCCTTTTTCTTCGCATCGGGGTTATTTAAAACCCAGATCAGTTTCTCTATAACATGAGGGTCATAATATTTATTGGCCCCAACCTGCAAAATATTCTGAGCTACTTGATCCAGCAATTTCTCCGGTTCTTTTATTGTAAATTCTTTAACCTTGGGACCTAAATATTTACGGGCCTTTTTGAGGATTTTTTTTGTATCTTTTGGCCAGTTATCCACTAAATGACAGTAATCTGACACTGCCCTGATTATCTTTGCCCCAAAAGGAATGCGATCTCCTTTTTTCCCGTCCGGGAAACCATTACCATTGAAGGATTCATGATGGTACATGATTATTTCGCTTGCATTCTGTAAGTTCTCCACAGATTCAAGACTGGAGGCCGCAATGAATGGGTGTTGTTTAAATATCTCCCAAGATGCGTTATCCAGCTCATCCTCATCTTTTTCAAGGACCTCATGGGACAAGCCTAGTAAACCAATATCATGGAGCAGGCCCGCAATCTCTATTTGATTTATCTTTTCCCTGGAAAGTTCAAACTCTGCTGCAAGACACTTGGATAATTCCGCCACATGGCTCATATGTTTACTCAAGACAGGATTGATGGAAGAAACCAGGGATGACAAGAGCCAGATTGTATCAAAAAGACTCTTGTCGAGCTTCCGGTTTATCGCTTCAAGTTCTTCATTTTTCCGGCTTATAGCCTCTGTCCTTTGTTGAACCTTGACCTCCAGATTATTATTTAATTCAAAAAGATCTTTATTTTGTTTCTCTGTTAGTTCCAGGAGCCGACGATTTTCATGCAACATCTCATACTGTTCCAGGGAATGATACACCAATAAACGCAGATCATTATCATCCCAGGGTTTGCTTATATAGCGATGTATTTCACCATTATTGATCGCATCAATAATGGCGTCCATATCGGAATAACCGGTTAACAATAGCCTGATCGCATCAGGGAAGATCGCCTTGGCCTGTTCCAGAAATTGAGCTCCCGTCATTCCCGGCATGCGTTGATCAGAGATAATAAGGGAAACAGGACGTTTGGCTCCTTTCAAAACATCCAGCCCCTCCTGGCCGCTGGAGGCCTTCAAGAGGATATAGCCATCTTTACGAAAAAGACGAGCCAATGATTTTGTAATAGCAACCTCATCATCTACAAACAGAATGGAATGCTTCTGCTTCAAGGCCATTGGGTATTCCTTATTTGACAGGCAGATTAATTATAAAGGTTGTTCCCTTCCCTACCTCACTTTCCACATTAATCGTTCCATCATGTTGACTTATTATGTTAAACGCAATATTTAGTCCTAAACCAGTGCCTTTCCCTACTTCTTTGGTTGTAAAAAACGGATCAAAGATCCTTGATATTACATCCTGGGGAATCCCACACCCTGTATCACTAATTATTATTTTTGCGAAGTCATGATCAGCTTGAGTAATAATTGAAAGTTCTCCATGGTCATCGATGGCATGGGAGGCATTAATGAAAAGATTCATGAAAACCTGATTTAATTGCTGTGGGTAACACATAACCAGAGGAAGTTCCCCATATTCCTTTTTAACTGTTGTATTGTATTTCAGTTCATTATTAATTACATTCAAGGTAGATTCAATCCCTTCATTGATATTTGCGAGTTGTTTTTTTTCTTCTCCAGGATGAGCAAAATCCTTTAAATCAATAACGATTTTTTTTATTCGATCCGAACCTTCCTTACAATCACCAATCAGCTCCATTATATCATCAAGGATAAAATCTATATCCGCATTTTCTTCCAGATCTCTTATCTGCACAAGTCGACTTGCGATGGAAGATGGCAGTTTATTATTTGCA
>DAOWOF010000028.1 GCA_030642205.1 Desulfobacteraceae bacterium
AAAATGTTTATTTAAAGATGGGACACGGCTCACGGCCGCTATCTAGGAAGCTCATGAAAACCCACCATGAGAGGAACATGATGATGAAGATTCACTTAATCCTTGATTGTCACTAGATGAGTTGGAAGAGAATATGGATAACAATCTTTTTATATCCATTCCACCACAGGAAGGACAATTTAAATTTTTAATATCATCATTATTCAAAATTAAATGTTCAAAATGCTTGCCACACTTCTGACAATTAAATTCGTAAATTGGCATCTTAAATCCCTTTTCCTAATTTTCAGATTAATGTTATTTTCATTGCAAGGTATTAACTCGATAATCAATATGCTATAATATAGCATAAATGAGTATCCTTTTTCGAGAATTAATTCCATGTCATATATAAAATCCGATAACTATATACTGGCAGGCGACATAGGCGGCACAAAAACAGCCTTGGGTCTTTTTGCAAGAGGAAAACGGCGACCACTTTTAAGAGATTTTGAGATATTTAACAGTAGGGCTTTTAATAATCTGGAAGCGATTCTCCAAAAGTTTATTACTCACAGGGAAAAACTTATTAAAAAAGCCTGTTTTGGCATTGCGGGACCCGTGATAAAAGGACGTTGCAGGACGACAAACCTGGCTTGGGAGGTAACAGAAAACCGAATTAAAAAACGATTTAGATGGGACGATGTTCGTTTGATAAATGATCTGGAAGCGATGGCAATTGGTATACCTCTTTTAAATAAGCAGGATGTATACACTCTTACGAGTATAAGAATGCCAAAAAGACAAAATATAGGCCTTCTAGCGCCAGGAACTGGCTTGGGTGAGTCTTTGCTTGCATATCAGAATGGGAGGTATTTCGCGATCCCTTCAGAGGGTGGACACGTTGATTTTGCCCCGAATAATGAATTGGAAATGCAACTATGGCGTTATATGCACATGATTTTTGGGCATGTAAGTGTAGAGAGGGTTTTATCCGGATTGGGTCTGGTAAATATATACTCTTTTTTTAGGGATAATAGCTCAAACAAAGAGCCTGCCTGGTTGGCAAAACTTTTTAAGGAGCAAGATGCCAGCAAAGTCATTGCAGAAGCAGCCATTAATAAAAAAAACTCCGAATGTGTCAACGCTTTAAATATGTTTGTTTCTATTATGGGTTCAGTCGCTGGAAATCTGGCTTTGACAGGAATGACGACTAGCGGTATATATTTAGGTGGAGGGATTCCCCCTAAAATTTTACCTAAATTAAAGGAGGATATCTTTATAAATGCCTTTATTGACAAGGGCAGATTCAGAACAATCCTGGAAAGCATACCTGTTTTTGTGATACTAAACGACAAGATACCGCTTTTGGGAGCGGCATCTTCTGTTTGATCATGCTGAAAAAGATTTCATTTCTCGTCTAGAAAATATTCATTCATTTTATCAACAACCTCTTCTAGGACATCAGACATCCAATTTAGATCATCTATGGTTAATCGACCGGGTTTGGTTGAACCTTTATTCCCGTCCTTTTTTATATAAGTTCTGGGTCCAATCTGGAGTTTAGGCTCTCCTTCACCATAACGATAGATAGAGAGATTCAGCCCGGTTTCTTCATTAATCCAATTATCCAGTTGTATATCTTTTGAAGAATCGTATGCCATTATTTTTTTACCTTTTTATAATAAGGGTTTGATCAAATTTAAACTTAAGGAGTTATCCAACTTATTTCCGGATAACTCCTTATCTGATAAAATTAAAGTATCGTAGTGTGTTAAAAAAAAATAATCCTTAGAGAGGTATGCTCTTATTGGGGCCAGCCAAATTCAGCTGCGTTTCCTAAATCAGCTTCTATTCTTAATAGTTGATTATATTTGCAGACCCTTTCTGAACGGCATAGAGAGCCCGTTTTGATCTGTCCACTCCCTGTAGCAACTGCAAGATCGGCAATAAAAGTGTCTTCCGTCTCTCCGGAACGATGAGAAATAATTGTTTTCCAGCCTACTTTATGTGCTATCTCAATTGCTGCCATAGTCTCAGTCAAGGTTCCAATTTGATTTAACTTAATCAAGACTGCATTCGCTGAATGTTCTTTGATACCCCTTTTTATTCGATTGGTATTGGTAACAAAAAGGTCATCTCCGACTATCTGTAGGCGGTCCCCAAGCCTTTTGGTCATCTTTGCCCAGTTCTCCCAATCGTTTTCATCTAGACCGTCTTCAATAGAATAGATTGGAAAGCGATCAATCCAATCCTTGTAAAAATCAATCATCTGAGAACCATCTCTTTCAGATTGATCAGATTTAAAAAACACATATTTATTATTTCTATAAAAGGATGCTGAAGCTGGATCCAGTGCAAGGATTACATCTTTACCCGGTTTATATCCAGCTTGCTGAATACCTGAAAGCACTATTTCAATAGCCTCATCATTAGATTTCAGATCAGGCGCAAAGCCTCCTTCATCTCCAACAGCAGTTGAAAGGCCTTTGTCTTTTAAGACTTTTGCCAGGCCATGAAACACTTCTACGCCTATTCTCAATGCCTCTTTAAAAGTTTTTCCACCGATGGGCATAATCATGAATTCCTGAAGGTCTACATTATTGGCTGCATGAAGTCCGCCATTAAGGATATTCATCATGGGCATGGGCAGCCGGCATGCATTTGTTCCTCCAAGATAACGATAAAGAGGCATATTAAGAGATGCCGCGGCAGCCCGGGCAACAGCCAATGATACGCCTAGTATAGCATTAGCCCCCAAGTTGCCTTTATTAGTGGTTCCATCTATATTGAGCATAATTTGGTCCACAGCTCTTTGGTCAGTTGCATACATTCCTTTTAGAGCTGCTACTATGGTATTGTTAACATTCCATACTGCTTTTGCTACACCTTTTCCCATATAACGCTTTTCAGATTTATCTCTCAATTCAACGGCCTCATATTCTCCTGTGGATGCTCCTGAAGGAACGGCGGCCCGGCCAAGACTGCCTTTATTCAATCTAACTTCAACTTCAACTGTAGGGTTTCCCCTTGAATCGAGAATTTCGTGGGCAATAACAGATTCAATTTTCTCCATATTTCTCCTCCTGCAATTTGATAAGCTCAAAAAAGAGACTCTGTGCCTTTTTATGAGTTCATCGCAATTTAATATTGGGTGTAGATTCACATAATCTGTTCCTGACATCCCAAGGACATTATAGAAAAAAGTCTAGTCTGGATCTTTTAAAAATATAGATAATTTCATAAAACATGACAAGTTAAATTATAATAAGTAAGATTTAATCTTGATTCAAGGTATAAAAAGGGACTAAAATACAAATTATAATCAATTATAATATTATTATGGGGGCATAATATGGATAGGGAGAGCATAAATAAGCACTTAAAGTTATTACAAGATATAGATATGAAAGACAAAGTTATCCTGGTAAGGGTTGATCATAATGTTGTAAAAAATGGCATCATCAAAGATCCCTATCGGATTGATGCCACCATTGGAACCTTGTATTCTATTGCTGAAAAAGGCGGTCGCCCAATCCTTATGACCCATGTTGGTCGTCCCAGGGACAAAGATGGAAAGATTACGTGCCATGAAAGGGAATCTGTTAAAACTATAGTCAGATACTTAGAGGAGAAATTATGTATCAAGATCCATGCTTCCGAATTTCCGATAGACCCGGATAAGGGTATCGTTCATCTGGATCAATCCATTCAACCAGCTCTTGAAGACCTGAGGCAAGGCAAAATCGGAATGATCTATCTTCCTAATTCACGATGGTTTTACGGAGAACAAGCCAAAGGATTAATAAAAGAATCTTTTGCCAAAGAGCTTGCAGACATTGCGGACATATATATCAACGATGCCTTTGGCTCCTATCGAGCCCATGCTTCTACCTATGATATCTCTAATTATTTACCTGGCGCTGCCGGATACCTGTTACAAAAAGAAATTATTAATCTGGACAAAGTCCTTAATCCTCAACGTCCTTTTGTTGCAGTCATTGCAGGTTCAAAATACGACACCAAAATTGGCCCCTTAAAGGCGCTTTATGAAAAAGTAGATCATCTTATTCTGGGAGGTTTGATGTATAATATTTTCCTTTCAGCTAAATATGGATGCACCTTCAAAGGTGTGTCGGATGAAGATCGCAAGTTGGCTATGGAACTTGTAAAATTAGATAATAAAGGCCATAAAATCCTGGAAATGCCCTATATCGTTGAATCTGATACAATGGAAGGCAAGATTTCCGGCCGATACAGAACACTTGAAGTCAAGGATTTAAAATCCGGCAAGGAATTCATGCATGGCCTTGATATTGATCCTCTATCCTTTAAAGAGCCTGTGGCGCAATCTGTTATAGCTTCTGCCAAAACTATCTTTGTAAATGCTGTAATGGGGTTTATGCCCCATTTTTATGAAGGATCCCAGGCATTATATAAATTAATAAACTCAAACAAGACAGCAATGCGCCTCTTTGGTGGTGGAGATACCTTGCAGGAATTAAAGAATCTCTGTCCAGGGGACTATATGGCAGGGATAGATGATCCTGATACCTATTATTTTACCGGAGGAGGAAGCGTTTTGGCAGCCATAGAACAAGGTAGTCCATATCAACTAAAACCGGTAAAGGCATTAATGGAAGAGCGTTAATTATGGGAACCAAGTCAAAAAGCAAATGCGTCTTCTTACTAGGTATAGACTGTTTACAAGTTCATCAATTATACTATTCAAGGAGATACTAATGCCTATTAAATTGCTATTTGATCCTGCCATAACAAATCGACCCATGAGAGTGGCAGCCTTCATGTCCGGATCAGGTACAAATATAATGAAACTAATTGAACATCAAAGGCGATTAGAGGAAATGGAAGGGCATTCACCCTTTGAAATAATTTTTATTTTTTCTGATCGCTCAGATGGGGAATGTGATGGAGAAAAAATTGCTCTAAGCAATGGGCTTCCTTATTTCAGTTATGATATCCGTGCCTTTCATAACATTAGATCAATAAAACGCAGCATTAAAACTCCTATGGGCCTATCCGCCAGAAAAGATTATGACAGGGTAGCCAAAACCTTGGTAGAAGCCTTTGAAATCGATCTTATTGCCCTTGGAGGTTATATGAGTTTCATTACTCTGAACAGATGTGTCAATGTTCATCCGGCAGATCTATCAATTCTTAATTCCAGCGGTAAAAGGAAATATACAGGTTCCCAGGCAGTCTATAACGCGATCCTGGCAGGCGAAACCGAGTTGCGTTCCTCTACTTTATGGACAGATAACGGTGTTGACAGCGGCCCCCTTTTGATGCTTTCAGAACCCATAAAGCTCAAGATAAATAATCCACATGAATTATTTAAAAAAGATAAAAAACAATTTTTTAGAATTGTTAATGAGCAACAGGAACGACTTAAGGAAATGGGAGACTGGCAAATCTTTCCTAAGACCATAGAGATGATTGCCATGGGATATTTTGCAATAGATCAGGAAAACAAGAGATCCTTGGGTTGCATATCCAAACTTTGATAACCGAGTAAAAAGTACTCCCATGCCTGCGCCATTTGATGCGAATTCAAATGGGCCCACCCCAGGTCGATTCTTGTAGGGTATATTTTTGCCAAATGGTAGGATTAAGCTACTTAAATAAGTAGTAATTTATTACCCTCTTTCAAGAGAAAATGAAAACTTTCACCGTAACTATTTAATATTACAGGGAATTTAATTCGATTTAATATGGTATAGAGATTGCTACCTTGACTTGATGAATCAAGATAACCTGCTATCATCAAAATGGAGCAATTCTTATTATGGATAAAATATCTTTTACCAACTACCCAGCATACACAGTACACTGGTTGATGATCATTATAAGTATAATTATCATTTTTACAGTTACACCCTTGCTTTTTGTTAATCAAAAAGATTCAGAGCCATTTATGAACAAAGTAGCAGCCAATATGGATGAAGGAACTATTGATTACTCGCGAATTAAGTTGGATTCTTATTTAATAGATTTACATTATCCAATCTTGGTGCTGGAAGTTCCAGAAGTTATAGATCACCTGTCTTTTGACAGTGTATCAAAAAAAGATCTTCAGTTTCAGCATGATATTGACTCTGCTAATAAATATGCCCATCATGATTTACATTTAATAAATTATCCGGATACATCCCTCAAACTTTTTCCAATAGACAATATAATTATCGAGTCTACTTTTTTTAATATGGATTATTTTTTTGTGGATAGAATAAAATCACAAAGAAAAAATATAGAAAATAAGCTACCAAATGGGAAAATATCAAAAAAATTGATCAACTCTATAGTTTATCAAGTTGCAGATCGTTATAACGTTGATTCAGCTTTGGTAAAAGCCATAATCATGGTGGAATCAGGATATAATTCTAAAGCGGTTTCTCATAAAGGGGCTCAGGGCCTTATGCAATTGATGCCTCGCACCGCTAAAGCTATGGGCGTAAAGGATAGTTTCAATCCGGTGCATAATATCAATGGGGGAGTGAAATATTTTCGCCGCCTTTTAGATAGATTTGATAATGATGTGAGACTGGCTTTGGCCGCATATAATGCCGGATCCAGAAATGTAAAAAGATATCGGGGAATCCCTCCTTTCAAGGCGACCAAATATTATATAAAAAAAGTATTTAAGTATTATGAGGATTATAGACAACAGGATGAAGGACAAAGGGAAAACACGTAAGTTGCCATATCTTTTACGCAAAATGCTCTTTTAGCCTAAATGGCTGTCCCAATCAATAGTCTTAAATGTCTTAGTCAGAGAATGATCATCCTCCATAATAATCAAGGATAGGTTCGTAAAGATATTTCTGGCAACAGATTCCATTTTTGCTAAAGGAATCACCGTATCATTTTTTCCATGGTAAATCCAAACAGGAATTGAGCAATTATTGTTTTCCTCTTGATCTATTTTCAGCATATGAATGGCAGGTGCTAATAAAATCAATTTTTCCACTTTTTTCGGATTTGCCATGGTAAAGATTGATCCCATTAGCCCGCCAAAACTTGAACCAACTAATATTATCTCATCTTTGTTGGAAAGAATATTGTTCAATTTAATCATTCTTTTCTCAAGATTACCCGTAAAACCTGGAATGATCATTTCCGGATATTTATCACGAAAATATACTCCTTTATTCCCTTGAGGACTGCTTTCCAATCCATGTAAAAATATTTTTGTTTTCTTCAATAAAAATCCTCCTTTTTCTACGTTTCAACAAACCGCCATCTCCTTAGCTCATTTCCTAAGGAGTTATTGCCAGACAAGTCCTTAGAAGGCGGAAACCCAATTTTTTTAAATAGTTTCAGATTTCCTGATCCCAGGTTTTCACCGGATTCCAGATTTTTTCATATAAATAAATCTGTAACACTCAGCCAATCAGATCATTTTTTTCTTAAATATTACATATAATTTTATTATAATAAAATTCATAGACAAAAAGTATAAGGGCAAGGCAAAAAGAAAACATTTTTTATAAAACCAATAAGAGGAGCCTTATAGTATGAGATGCCATGAAGTGGATTATGAGATTATTGGTAATGACATGCAGATTGTGGAAGTTGAACTTGATCGAGGTGAAACTGTAATTGCCGAGGCAGGCTCCATGAATTATATGGACGACGGTATTTCTTTTGAAGCCAGGATGGGCGATGGTTCTCAACCAAATAAGGGCATTTTTAACAAGCTTTTAAATGTTGGAAAAAGAGCTCTTACTGGTGAATCCATATTCCTGACCCATTTTACTAATTCAGAGCATGGCAAAAAAAGAGTGGCTTTTGCCGCCCCCTATCCTGGAAAAATTATTCCCCTTGATATGTCCATAGTGGGAGAAAGGATTCTATGTCAAAAAGACGCCTTTTTATGCGCTGCCCTTGGCACGGAGATTGGAATTGCCTTTACTCAACGTTTAGGAACCGGTTTTTTTGGAGGTGAAGGCTTTATCCTGCAAAGTCTAAAAGGAGATGGAATGGCCTTTGTTCATGCAGGAGGGACGGTTGTGAAAAAAGAACTCAATAATGAGTTAATAAGGGTAGATACAGGATGTCTTGTCGCATTTACAGATAGTATCGATTATAATATAGAGCGTGCCGGTGGATTGAAATCCATGTTTTTTGGAGGTGAAGGAATGTTCTTGGCAGTCCTTAAAGGTACTGGCATTGTGTATTTGCAAAGCCTTCCTTTTTCACGGATGGCGGACAGAATCCTGGCCCATGCCCCATCTGCAGGTGGTCAACGGAAAGGCGAAGGGTCAATCCTGGGCGGTTTGGGCGACCTCCTTGACGGTGACTAAAAAATAGACTTGGGACTTACTCAAAAATAACTTTGCATTTAGACAAAGGAATGATCAAAGATGACAAATTCTGAAAATATGCTCCAACAATTACGATCTGAAGCATCGACGATCTTTACCAGCGCTATTAAAGCGGTCAACCCGAATCAGGCCATAAAAAGATATGTACATGTAAAAGACGATTATCTCTATATAGGAACAGATGATGAGATTAAGTTTAAATTATCAGACTACGACCGGATTATATTGATTGGTGCCGGGAAGGCAACTGCGCCGATGGCCAAGGCTATTGAAGATCTTCTTGGGAATAGAATAGACAATGGCATGATTAATGTTAAGTATGGTTTTACAGAAGAGCTGAAACATACAAAAATTACAGAGGCTGATCATCCTGTACCAGACCAGAATGGTGTGGAAGGAACAAAAAAAATTCTTGAGTTATTGCAAACAGCTACTGAAAAAGACCTGGTTTTTTCCCTGATATCAGGAGGGGGCTCAGCCTTGCTCCCTTACCCTGCATCAGGAATTACTCTTCGTCAAAAGCAAGAGCTTACCAAGGAGCTCATTGCCTGTGGAGCAAGTATAGATGAAATCAATGCGGTAAGAAAGCATATTTCTGCTGTTAAAGGCGGACAGATGGCCAGAGCCGCATACCCTGCCACGACTATAAATCTGATGTTGTCAGATGTTGTGGCAGATAAAATTGATGTCATTGCCTCCGGGCCCTTTACGCCTGACAGCTCAAGTTTTCATGATGTGTGGAATATCATAAACAAATATGGTCTTAATGAAATTCCTGAATCAATCCGGACTTACCTGGATGCAGGTGTTAAAGGTGAAAAACCTGAAACCCCAAAAGAAAATGATCCTGTATTCCAAAATGTTTTTAATTTCATTATCGGCAGCAATATCATTGCGCTGGAAGCCGCAGAAAAAAAGGCAAGGGAATTAGGCTATCAAACCTTGATACTTTCTTCAATGATTGAGGGGGAAACCAGAGATGTGGCAAGGGTCCATAGTGCTATTGCAAAGGAAATCCTGATGACTGGAAGACCTGTGCTTCCTCCCGCGTGCATTATTTCCGGAGGAGAAACAACTGTAACTATACGTGGTAAGGGATTAGGAGGAAGAAACCAGGAATTTGGCCTGGCCTCAGCTTTAGACCTGATTGGACTTCCGCCCAGGGTAGTTATTCTGAGTGGCGGCACAGATGGCAATGATGGCCCTACAGATGCTGCGGGAGCCATAGTAGATCCTCTTTCTGTGGAAAGAGGTGAAATAGCGGGACTAAACGCGGTATCATTTCTCCAGGATAATGACGCCTATCATTTTTTAGATAAATCTCAAGATCTTCTCATAACCGGACCGACTAACACCAATGTCATGGACGTGAGGTTGATCTTAATCCGATAGAGGAAATTTTTCCTTCCATTTTTTGACAAGATAGGGTTTTGCCATCTCAAAGGTCAGGCAATCCTCTTCAATTGCCCCTTCGGCCTGTTTAATGGACATGCTTTTTGTCTTTTTCACAAAAGACAGGGTTCGCCCAAAGTATATGGGAATGATGGAATCCATTAATAAATTTTGATCCCGATCCGGCTCATTATAGGCAAGAGCCATATCAAACAGGATTCTGGCCCAAAGATCAGTTGGAAAATTGAACTCTGATTCCCTAAGGCCTTTTATCTCGAAAAGTTTTTGACAAACATTGGGAGAAAGGACTTCATCCCAAATGACGGCATATTCATTAAAACCCGCGTGAAATTGGTCAAGGAGATTCTGGGTGTTTACCTTTACTTCAGGTGGGACCTCTGTTTCACCAAGGCCAAAGCCGTAGATAGCAGTCGGCCGACTATATTTTATTTGTGTCCAGAATTCGCTATAAGGATTCATCATTGAAAAAATGGTTCCTACTACCTGTCGAAACATTGGCCCCAAGTGAGATCCGGGATCTTTGGTGCGATGGATCTTGGCTCCTCCCATAAAGGATTGACAAACTTGAACACGTTGGTTAATGGCTATGGTGGTCATCCATATATCAATTCCAAAATTGGCCACTGCGTCATCCCATAATTTATTTTCAAGATAGGCTTTTGCGAGTTCTCCTGTAAATCCGAAATCACCGCCAATCGGTTGCCTTACTCTTCTCCCATAGAGGGCCCTGGTCATGGGATAGGCGATTCCATTTGTAATCGTGCCATCATATTTATGCCTTATATATAAGGGGGTTACATAAGAGAAATCATTGTATAGAGGCTCTCCAAGATGTTGAATCCATTCAGGCGTGATACTCTCTAAATCTGCATCAACAACCACAACCGCATCTGCTTTTAGTTCCACAATTTTTTCAAAGAGATTTTTAAAATTATTTCCCTTTCCTTTTTGTCCTGGAGGGGTCGAAATATAGATTTTAGGGGTTTTGGTAGGGGTATCAAGAAATGCTTTTTTGGTATTATCAGGCGAATTATTATCACAATTGATGATAACCGCTGATTTATCACCAAAATATTGTATCAACCCCATATCAGCCTGTATTGTTGGATAACTAATTGAATCGGCTTCATTATAGGATGGGATACAGACAACCATCTGGATATTTGTAATATTATCCGGATTATATTCCTTTTCAAAATTATCAGCCATTATGTAGATCCTCTTTTTTAAGCAGTAAATTAAAGACAGCAGAGTTCCATCCCATTGGCCCCATATCTTTGGTAATATTCAATTGGGGAATCTCCTTTTTCAGGGCAGGAAAAGATCGTTTTGAACGAATTAAAACAGGGTAATCAGCGTTTATCAGCATAGGAAAATCGTTGGGACTGTCACCAAGAGCGATAGAAATTACCCCTCTGTGGCTTTCTTGATACCAGGAAATGACCTTGTTCATGGCCCGCCCTTTATCATTTTTGCCTTGTAAGTGGTAAAATCTGCCGCCTTGAAAGCAGGAAAGGCCCCTTTTTTTTGCCGCTTTAAAAAGGGGATTCGTATCAACAGGTTCATCTTCAATAATAAATGGCTCATCATATTCACGCTGCTTGGCCAAGACCGAGGCCTGATAATCAAGGCCTGTCAGCTGTGAAATTTCTTTTACATTCATATCTGAAAAACCTTTGATCTTCCAGCCAAGCTCATTTCGAATCGCACTTAAATCATTAACAAGTGTCTCGTAGTCTACACCTAAAGACACTTTCCAATATTCTCCTTCAGGAATAGAGGCAGGAGGTAATATGTTAAAATATTGTCTAGCAAAATAAATGCCACCTCCATTTTCGGCAATAAAAGGATGGGTAATCCTGATCTTGCGACATATGGGTATGATTTCTGCCTTGGTCTTGCTGGAAGAAATAATAATTGGAATACCCATTTGTTCGCATTTTTCAAGCGCAGGCAAGGCATTTTTCCAATCATATGTATTATGATCTAAAAGTGTTCCGTCTAAATCGGTAAAAATTAAATAAAAATGGTTATCTTGGTTATGGGGGAACCGTCTTCCAGACATTAGGATAAGCCCCTTCCCATTTCAGGAAAAACGTAGTTTTTCATCTTCCATAACTTCAATAAGATCATAGAATATCCTGGGTAATTTATTTGAAACACGTTCCCATGAAACAGTTTGAGGCACCTCAAATATTTTTTGATGTGATTTTTCCTCCACATCCAGAATAACATTAGCAAGACCCTGATCAATAAAAGGTTTAAATTCAGGATAAGTATGAATAAACCGCAAAAATTTTTCAGTTATTCTAAAAGGCTCAGTAAGAAGTTCACCTGCCTGTAAAATTGAACTACGGAATACTTCTCTAACCATCATTTCTTCTTTATCGCGATCAAAATCCAGATTGCTAAATCCGGCATCATCAGAGTATTTTTTTATCTGCTCTTCAGCCACAGCCTGGTAAGTGATGGCCAAATCCCTGAAAAAAGTATCAGCAATCTCAAGCCCCTCTTCAATAATTAATGCGTTCATAAGAGTGGTGACTATGTCAATAGCCATTCTATGGAGTCCCTTGGCCTTATTATCGGCAGATGCATCTTGGTGCTTATGGTCAAAAGATTCTTTGGAAAACATGACCTGCGCAGTCATAGAGGCCTTGCGGTAGACTTCTATTAAGGTGAAAATCTCAACACCCCAATTGGTAGCAAAACGCATCTTTTTTAAAAGGTCAGCATGAAAGACTACTTCACCAGAAAGCTGATAGTTAAAACCTAGCAGAAAATCGACAAGACTTAGCATTTTTTCATTGTTGCTGTCTGTAAATTTACGCTTCAAAGACAGCAATAAGGGATCAAGAAGAAGCCTTTTTACCCTGCCATAAATTGTAGCATCTTTTATACGCGAATAATATGCCTTTGAAAATTCATAGTTTAAAGCAACTACAGGATAAAAGAGCCGCTCCAATTGAACACTTTTAAATGTTCGGATATCAGCATCAATCAATCCAATGGTTTGCGCTCCAAGTGCCAAGGCAATACCAAAACTCAAAAACATGTTTTTACCTTTGCCTGGTTCCTGGATATTAAAACCTGCATTATTGAGCTGTTTATAAATGCCGGTGAATCCCGGGCCCTCATTCCATTGAATGAAATAATTTGTTAATCCAGCCTCAACAATTAAATTCCTAAGATAAAGTGCCTCTTCAAAAGTGGCTTGGTCAAGACCGAAAATTATTTGTGAAAGATAGCCCTGCTCTTTTAATTGGGTTATGATGTTTTGAAATACCGGCAGATTATCCGCATTAGTATATTCGCTGGCAAGCAGGGGAATTATCAGAACTGTCTTTTTCCATTTTGAATGAAGTCTAAGTTCATTTTTTAGATGCAAGTGATCATTACCTAGTATATGGAAAGTTGTAATTTGTCCACTATTTTGGGAAAAATCAGAGATAACGTACCTCCTTTGAATAATAGTATAGAGAAAGTGGTTTTTACTATTTGAATATATTTATTGAAGAACCCCATAATTACAGAGTCCATCAACAAAAGAGGAAATTGATTTAAGCTTAAGACCAGATTGTTTTTAAGGGCTCAAATTTGAGTTAGACCAAACATTGTATTAATCATCCCTTTTGTGAATGGATAGTATTCAAAAAAAATTAGCTGAAAACTGTATATTTGTCAACTTAAGCCTCATCCTGCCACGACTAATCTATTAGAATAAGTAACTGATGTCAGGCATGCAACTTTTAAAGCTCATTAAAACTTGCTTTCAAAGCTGCATGTATTTTTTGTCGTAAAGCGAAATGGTTCATTTTATGTTTAATTGTAAGTCGTTCAAGCTTACCTCTTGTCAAAATGAATCGAGGCTGTATATCTTCCTACTTAATTATTGGTTGACATAATAGAATGAAATTGTTATTTAGCATCTAATTCAGACAGCGCCTGTAGCTCAGCTGGATAGAGCGCCGGGCTTCGAACCCGTAGGCCGCAGGTTCGAATCCTGCCAGGCGCGCCATAATATTTCATGTAGTATCCTGAAATTGTAGGACTCGTACAGAGTACATTAACAGGCCAAGGGGCGAAGAAGATCCCTCAAAATAGCCAGTGTATTACTGCGGTTAAAATTTTGATCTTCCTTAACCTTGACAGATAAGCGCAGACTTTGAAAAATCCTGGTTTTTGTTCAGACACTAGATAGCAAAAAAGTGATTGCTCTGTGTCCTTACGGTTCTTGTCTGTGATTTTGAAAAAGCAGGGTTTGATATATTTATGAAAAGTTCCAATATCCCATTGTTTTTGATGGATTGTCGTAATTTGGTTATATAACAGATGGATGATACTGGAAATCAAGTATAAAACACCTTACATTAGTATATTATTTTAAAAATGCTATTTACTCAAGAATAAATAGCTAATGCCTAACATAAGTAAATAATTTAATGGGCGTGTAGCTCAGCTGGCAGAGCAGTTGACTCTTAATCAATTGGTCGGAGGTTCAATTCCTCTCACGCCTACCATATATAAAAACCCTTCATGCAGGATTATTCGTGGAGGGTTTTTTTGTGGTTTTTACCTGTATCAAACCTTGATATTCCTAATCTAGCCTCAGATTTTAATACTGGAATTTTATCTCCCTTGAACTTGTGAGAAATCTATTTATTGGTCGTAAATCACTCCCCTAAATCCATTATAACCGGTATATTTTTAATATTCATATCCTCCCTGATTCCAAATCTTGTAAGAGCGAAATCATATTTCACAGGATCTTTCGGAGAAATTTCTGTAAACCCCCGGGTAATTTCCATGGCTGTTTTCATGTTTGCCTGTTTCCTGGACGTAAAGCCCAACATCATCCCTATTTTATGCATGTGCGTATCAATAGGAACAATCAGTTGCGATTTATTGATTCCTTTCCAGCCTCCGGGATCAACCCTGTCCTTTCGCACCATCCATCTCAGAAAAAGGTTCATACGTTTGCATGCACTCCCTTTTTTCGGGTTTGCTACAAGATGGCCAGGATCATTGCCGGAGGAAGTGAGTTCGTCCACAAAAAAAGTCATGGGCAAAAGAATGTTATCATGATTATGTGACAGTCCTTCCTCAAAACATTTATTTAAAGAACCAAACCTGTCAATAATATTTTTTGCGCCATAAAGAAGTGCAGCTATATTTTTACCGTCAGCAAACCTGTGCCTGAATGATTTGAATTTTTGTAAAAGAAATTGCTGGTCTGAATTTTTTAAAAAAAGGTAAGGTGATTCATTCATTGCACTAAGCACAGAAGAAACACTTTTTAAAATCTGGGATACTCTTCCATACGCAAGAGAGGATGCTATAAGACCCGTGATTTCACGGTCCCTGATGTCTTTGTAGGAATAAAGGAATTCAAGAGGATCCGGATGAACAAAACAGCGTCTGTTGCACTGGTCGTATATGCTGTCAAGCTTTGTTTTTTGAATACTGTTCATTGTTTTATGCTTATCATGGTATTCATGTCAGTGTTTTCGTTATTCCCGGTGATCTATCCAACCATTTTATTTTTCTGTGTTCAGGATTTTTTATCCATCCATATAGTTCTCTTCATATCCTGAGGTATTTCAAATTTTGCGAGTTCCTCAGCATCCTTGAAATAGCTAAATAGTTATGAAATTGGTAGACTAGAAAAAAAGGATATCAAATGGGTTTATATAAAATCAAGGCCAAATGGTGCTTTAGCATGATAATTAGAGAACATGACGCAGCAAGATGTGAAAGTGGGGTTTTGAAAACAGGTCGTTTTTGCAATTAGAGCAATATCGGTGAGAAAATGAATGCGCTTATTATTGTGGGAAATTATCAGAACCATAAATTTTACCGTTTTTCGTCATTTCATAAATAACACGACAGTAGATCCTAAAAAACCAAATTTAACTAAAACAAGAATACCATTAAAAGCAATGAGTTAGTTATTTTTTCAAAAAAGAATGTAATAAAGAT
>DAOWOF010000228.1 GCA_030642205.1 Desulfobacteraceae bacterium
CTTCGTAACTTCAAGGAAGTCTCTTTTGTGGCAATATATGCATTGATGTCATCTACAAGCACTCCTATCTGCTCTGCCGTCTTCATGATCTGGGTGCAGCAGGCCTTTCCCTTTTCATCAAGTAATTCATACTGTTTTTCCTGCAATCTTTTTGTAAGAGCATAGATACCTGTGGCAGGACTTTTCAGATCATGGGAAATGGAATAGGCGAAGAATTTGATCATTGCCTCACTTTCTTTTACAATCTTAATCTTCTCTTTAAGTTTCTCGTAGAGCCTCGCTTCATTTGCGGCAATGGCAATGAGATTACCCATAGCAGTTAACAAGTCAATCTTTTCCTGGTCAAGTTTGATTATCCTTCCTGTAGCTAAATTTATAACGCCCTCTATCTTACCCATGACAATTAAGGGCACACATATAATGATCTTAAAGCCTCTGTCAGAAAGCATTTTAGACCTTTTCTTGTCTTCAAAATGGGAAACATATTGAGCAATAAAAGAGTTGGTTCGAGCTGCCTTGCCCGAAAATCCCTCATTAAGGCTTAGCTTTTCCAGTCCCTTTCTATCCATTCCATGACAGGCGGCAAGATTAAGAAACTGGCCTGTTTCATCCATTAGATATATCCTGCCTGCTTTCACATTAAAACATTCCAATACCTTATGGAGAGCGCCTTCCAAAAGCGATTTAAGACTCATGGATTTGGACAAAAAATTGCTCATCTCAATAAGCTGATATAATCCTATATTCCTTTCTTTCAGCTTTTCCTCATTGAACTCAATCGAAACAATTTTTTTGGTAGTGAGCATTCCTGTTTTCCTTCATATTTAATTCATCACCCAAACCACGTTTTCTTTAGCAAGTTGAATTATTTTATTGCTTACTCGACCCATAAAGAACTCCTGGACCTTGGACAACCCCCTTCTCCCTACTACGATTGTCCCATAATTCCCAAGCCTTGCTTCTTCGACAATGGCTCCGGCGCGACTGTGGACGCCGGTAATTATGTTGGTTTTTATTTGATTTGATTGAAAGCCTGATTTTTGCAGGCGTTTTTTTGCCTGATCAAAAACATTTTCAATCTCTATTTTGGCATCCTTCACATAGTCTTCTGCAGCGCTCCTGATAACATAAACCAGTTTGACCTCGAATTCAGATTCACCTAAGGTAGTTGCCACATAATCCACAGCGCGCATCGCCCCCTCTGAACCATCTATGCCAATAAGGATTTTTCCAGGCCCTGTGTCTTTCCCCACCACTATGAGAGGGACAAAGACGAGCTGTTCGAGAAGCTTGGTCGCCACGCTGCCCAAAACAATGCCTCCCAATTTACTTATCCCTTTCCTTCCAATCGCGACAGCATTATATCCCGCTTTGGCCTCTTTCAGTATGTCTCTTGCAATTCCCTTTTCTTTTTCACAAATTTTTACTACAACCTTGTCTTGTGGAAATCCTGCATCCAGAAGGATTCGCTCTGCCCCCCGCATGTATTCCTCAAGGGATGTTCTGTTTTGTAATTCCCATGCCTCGATATGTCTGACTTTCTTTCCATATTGAGGGTCATTTCTAAGATCATAGTAGCTTTCGGGTATTTTGTTAAAAACACTAAAAAGGACTGCCTCTGTTTTTTGAAAGTATGGTATTTCACTGACATATTTTGCTATTTCAAATGAGTAATCAGATGCATCTACAGCCAATAATATTTTCCTTTTTATCTCTGTCATATTGAAACCTCCTTCTCTCCTTGCAATGAATAATCAGAGTCCTCTTTAGTATAGATATAATTCATGTATATTCCGTTAAGTATTAATATAGAAAATAAACATACCAAAGGAGGAGCGTTATTGTCAAATATTGTATTTGGCATATGAATATTCAAGATAAGTCTTTTTTCACGTTTAAAACGTATATATATTGTAGTCAGATACTGCAAGATATACAGTCTGTAGTATGTAATCTTTTATGTCGAATATCCAGTTTGGCATTAGGCAGCGTTCATCATTTATCCAACGCCATTTATAAATTTTATGCACGGATGACGTCTGCCAATTTCTTTGATCCATCCCCATCCCTGCCGATAAACTGCGTGCGTAGTAATGCTGATCAGTACGATTACTATCTCAATTTTAAATCTTTTAGATATTTTCTTTTAGACTAAATCTAAAGAATGTCGATGAGCAGAATATTTTATTTACTCTTCCATAGTTCTCTGAAACCAGAAATAATTAATAAATCAACCACATAAGGCTCATAAAAATATGTATTCAGCTGACATCTTACCTTGCTGATTATAATATAGAAAAAGATAAAAGATTATGGTAATCTCATATAAGTCCTCTTTGAGGAAACCTGAAATGATTATTAAAAAGTGATAAGGAGGTTGCTATGACAGCAGATTTAGAAGATAAAAAATATCTACCAGGGACTTATGCCAAGGCAAGGTCAAGCGCAGCTGAACTGGCCAATAATTTTATCCGCAAATGGGATAAAAAACGCCTGGAAATAAAAAAGGAACAGTCGAAACCGGAGTTGTGGCCGACCATCTGCTTTTCACGCAAGATAGGCGTCGGCGCACTGGAGATAGCAGATATTCTGGCAAAAAAAATCGATTATCATGTTTTTGACCGGGAAATTGTGGAACATATGGCCGGTGAGACAGATCTCAGTGAAAAAACTATTGATATCTTTGATGAACGTTATCCAGGGGAAATACGAGAATTCCTTGCCATGGCTTTTGGCGAAAAATCTTTCATAAGGAGCGATTACAACAAGCACCTCTTTAGTGTAGCATATTCTATAGCCCACTTGAATCCCAGTATTTTTGTAGGTAGAGGCATTCACCTGCTCTTGCCCCGAGAGCGAGTGTTAGCCGTCAGATTCTTATCTTCAAGGGAATACCGAGTCAAACGAATGGCCGAGATTATGGGTGTTGACGAAAAAAAGGCTGGTATTAAACTTGATCATATTGATAAGGAACAGAGGAGTTTTTTTAAGAAAACTTATGGGAAAAAGGATGCGTCTCCCTATGAGTTTGATCTGGTCATCAATTGTGATTATATAAAAGACCCGGAATGGGCCGCGGAAATTGTTGCCAAAACATTTGAAAAAAAATTTGGAACAACACCCGACTAAGAGTAAGGAGTTGTCCGGACCTTAAGAAAAACACCATAAACACTAATAAATCACGCTGCAGGATTACAAAGGGAATGCCGGCGCAGATTACTACAGGGGATCAGAAATGAACCTGCAGGATAAATCCAATACAAACCTGGAAGGGTCAGTAGTTTCAGTCCGTGGGAGCGTGGTTGATGTCTCCTTTCCTGATTTTCTCCCGCCCATTAATACACTGATGTGGGCTGGAGAATCAGCCGGTATTGTTATTGAGGCGGCAGCCCATTTAAATGAACAGATTCTCAGGGGTATTGCCTTGACTTCTACCGCAGGCCTGTGCCGGGGTGATAAAGTCATGAGCGATGGAGAACCCCTTAAGGCACCGGTTGGAAAAGAGCTTTTGGGCCGTATGCTCAATGTCTTTGGAAAGTCGATTGATGATCTGGGGCCATTTCAAAACGTGACATTCCGATCGATCCATAATCGCCCTGTTGAGCTGGCCAGACAGGTGACCAGTGAAGAGGTTTTTCTTACAGGCATTAAGGCTATAGATCTCCTGGCGCCGTTGGAGCGAGGCGGAAAGGGGGGCTTATTCGGCGGGGCCGGCGTGGGTAAGACAGTTATTATAACAGAGCTTATTCATAATATGGTGGGCAAGTATAAGGGGGTGAGCATCTTCTGCGGCATTGGGGAACGTTGCCGTGAAGGAGAAGAGCTTCACAGGGAAATGGCGAATGCCGGTGTACTCAAGAATACGGTTATGGTTTTTGGAC
>DAOWOF010000055.1 GCA_030642205.1 Desulfobacteraceae bacterium
GGGAACCGATACCTATCTGAATGTTGCAAAAGGGCTGGGCGCTCAGCGAATTTTCGCAAAACCATTTGATTTAAAGGATATTCTATCAGCAGTTAATGAAATACTAAAAGATGTACAATAATAATTACTTAAACATGACAGAAAAAGAACTTTTTTCTATCATATGACTGATAAATTTCTTACTCTGATATTAATCTCCAATTTTTCCAGTGATAATTTAATGGTATCAGCTGCCTTATCATGCCTGCCCAGGTAATTGCCGAAAAAATCTTTTACTTCATCATATGCATCAATTCCACAGCTCGGAATAATGGAGGAGACAACTCTTTCAAAATGCACAGGGTGAAAAGCTTCAATTCTGGCCAGATTGGATTTAAACCAATTCCAGAGCAAAGGAATAGCCTCCGAATTATTTGCAAGGGCTCCAATGGGTATGAATTTATTTCTGGCAGGGACCTTGTCCATAATATATTGTAGAACCATCTCAATAAGCGGTGTCTCCCTGAAACATGCCATGGCCGTTAAGACATTGATTCTGTCATGTTCGCTGGAGCTCGAATCAAGCCTTTTGACAAACCAGTTGAAGGTCTTTTGATCGCCATAAAATGCGCCAGTCTTCATAATGCTTCTTAATATGTCTGCCTGGACAAAGCCTCCTTCCATGAGTCCTGAAAATTTTTTCCTGGCAAATTCACCTGTTCCTGTTGAACCATACAAGATCCCGGGAAATATGATTTGGTCTCTCAAATCAGTTATGAGATGTCTTTCATTGGCCTGAGGCTCAAGACCAATCTTATTGAGGATATTTTCAATAAGAGTTTTGCCAAAGTCAGCGATTTTTTGCCTTGTTTTGGAGGTAGTAACCAGGAAAGAATAAAAGAGATGGCTGGCAATGCTAATCAATGGCAGCGCTGAATCTTCTTCTGTGTAGTGGGCAAGAAAGCCCAGATAATCATCAATAGTGGCATCTGCTCTTCTAACCATAGCAAATAGATCATTTTGAAGCCCCCAACGGTCCTCCGGAGGTAATTGCTTGTTCTCGATCAATTTGCCAAGGGGCTTGAGGGCATTCTGATCCTTATATTTGACTCGATAAAATCCGGTTTGCGAAGCATTGACTTTATAGGCGCTTATTCCGGCATCAACATCAATAATTTTCTTTTCTGAGTCCAAAAGAGTTGAGATTTCTTTTGAATCTCCATTATCATAAAAGATTTTAATTTTTAATGGTATTAGCCAGGACTGGCCCCCTGTATTTTTCAGATATGTAAATCTTTCCTGCTTGAAAATCAGTTTATCTCCATCCTTATCCACTTCCACTATGGGAAATCCGGGCTGGTCGACCCAGCTCTTCATTATCTCTTTTATGGGTTTTCGAGCCTTTTCTTCCATGGACTCCCAGAGGTTACTGCTGTAAGTACAGGTATATTGATACTGATTGAGATAATGAACCAGGCCAGCCTGAAAATCAGAATCTCCCATATAGTCCTTGACCTGCCTCAGGATATTGCCGCCTTTATTATATATAATAGGAGCTGTGCTGCTATTAATGACAACGTGTTCTCCTGCAGGAATCTCAATAGGTATTGTTTCAAGGAGGGCATCCCTTTCCAGAGCAACATCAGTTTGAGTGAGAAAGAATTGATGCCAGATATCCCATGAAGGGTAGTATTTATCGACAATCTTGAATCCAAAATAGGTTGCAAAACTTTCATTTAACCAGAGATATTTCCATTCCGAAGGCGTTACAAGATTGCCGAACCACTGGTGGACAATTTCGTGGGCGATTACCTCGCAAATTCTTTCCTCTCCTGCCCTGGAAGTAATTTCGGGATAGTGGAGAAGTAAATTTTCTCTAAAGGTGATAGCCCCCCAATTTTCCATCGCGCCAAAGGCAAAGTCAGGGATAGAAATCAAATCAAGCTTTTCCATGGGATAGTTTACACCAAAATAATCTTCACAAAATATCAGTGATTTTCGCCCAAAATCAAGGCCAAAATGGGCATATTCCTTCTGATGCGCCAAGGTTGCAACCCGCATACGAGGATCATCTTTATCCACTATAAACTCAAATTCGCCCACCGCAAAAAAGACCAGATATGTGGACATCCTGGGAGTTGTTTTAAATATAACCAGTTTCTTGCCCTTATCTAAAATCTTTTCCTGTTTGATTTGCTCATTGGAGATGCCTGTAAGCCCTTCCTGTATCTCCAGTTCTATATCAAAGGTCGCTTTTTTCGAGGGATGATCCATGCATGGAAAGGCTCTTCGGGCATCACTTTCCTCAAATTGTGTTACTGCCATAACCCTGGCTTTGCCATCGATTGAGGTATACTTGCTGCAATAAAAACCTGCCATTTGGTTATTAATTCTGCCTGTATAATCGATTTTCAGGGTAATCTGACCTGAAGACTTGTCTGGCAGGATAATTTTTAATTCTTCCTTTGGGTTGTCGATATAAAAGGAGCAATCCCTGAATATTGGCCCATCCTTGATTTGACACCGCCAAATTGCAAGTTCTATAATATTAAGACTTATTTCAGACATGGGAGATACGGCCTCAAGAAGAATCTCCAGATTGGCGTAAAAATAAAAATTGCTGAGGTCCGGTTTAATCCGAATTTTGTAATTAACAGGATTCCACTGGTTCATTTGAATCTCTCCTTTTCTCTATCCTCCAAGATAGAGCTCTTTTATCATCTTGTTCTGAGACAGATTATCGCAATTATCTTCCAGAGCTATTTTGCCGCTCTGAAGCACATAACCCCTGCAGGCTATATTAAAAGCAAGCAGGGCATTTTGCTCTACCAGTAAAATAGTAGCGCCTTCCTGATTGATTTTTTTAATAGTTAAAAAAATATTTTCAATTAAAAGTGGAGCAAGACCCATGGACGGTTCATCAAGTATCAGCAGCTTTGGGCGTGTCATAAGGGCCCTGGCAATAGCCAGCATCTGCTGTTCTCCTCCTGAAAGAGTTCCGGCTACTTGCTTGCGCCTTTCCTTAAGGCGCGGAAAGAGATCATAGATCTGTTCCATGTCCTGGGCTATTGCTCTTCTGCCCTTTCTGATAAAGGCGCCCATTTCCAGATTTTCCATGATGGTCAAGCGGGAGAATATCTTTCGTCCTTCAGGTACCTGTGCAATTCCAAGGCTTACAATTTTATGAGCAGGCAGATGTTCCAGATGTGTTCCTTCAAATTTAATCTGGCCTTTCTGCGGTTTAAGAAGTCCTGATATAGTGTTTAATAATGTAGTTTTACCTGCGCCATTGCTGCCTATCAAGGTGACCATTTCGCCTTTATTTATCGTAATGGATATACCTTTCAGGGCATGGATCTTCCCGTAATAAGTGTGAATTTCCTGAACATCCAGGAATGGCTGTTTTTGAGATATCATTTTGGCTTTTTATTATAACTGCTCAGCTATTTCAAGGATGCTGATTTCAGATCAGTGTTGCTGTGGATATTAGCTGGATAGTTGCTTTTATTTATTATTATTTCCTGACAGCCAAGATAAGCCTCTATCACCTTCGGATCCTTTTGTACTTGCAAAGGTGTTCCTTCCGAGATTCTGGCCCCGTAATCAAGTACTGTAACCTTGTCTGAAATTTCCATAATTACACGCATGTCATGCTCAATGAGAAGAATTGAGAGCCCCAGCTCCTCTCTGATTCGTTTGACAAATTGAGTCAGCTTTCCGGTTTCACTGGGGTTCATCCCTGCAGTAGGCTCATCCAGCAGGAGAAGCTGCGGTTCAGCTGCAAGGGCCCTGGCGATTTCAAGTCTGCGTTGATCTCCATAGGACAGGGTCTTTGCGATTCTGTCTCCTTTGCCCTTAAGATCCACGAAGTTCAAAAAATCTCTGGCCTTTGCATAAGAGTCCTTTTCTTCACGCAATGTCCTCTTGTTCCGGGTCAGAACTCCCCATAAACCCGCCCGCATACGGCAATGATGACCAGCGAGAATATTTTCAAGAACAGTCATATTATTAAAAAGGCGAATATTTTGAAATGTTCTTGAAATCCCTAATCTTGCGATCTGATGGCTTTTCAGGCGGTTAATATTTGTTCCATTGAAGAGAATTTCTCCACTATCAGGTGTATAGACACCGGTCAAACAATTAAAAAAGGTTGTTTTACCTGCTCCATTTGGGCCAATTATTCCAACGATCATACCCCTTTTTATCTCAAAATTGACCTGATTGAGAGCTATAAGACCTCCGAAGGTTTTGGTAATATTAATTGTTTTTAATATTGTCTCCATGAGATCTGCGGCTATTTTTTAAACTCTATTTTTTTTCTGGCAGAAGGGATAAAGCCAGTGGGGCGGAAGATCATCATGATCACCAGAAGACCTCCAAAGAGGAGCATCCGGTATTGCTGAACGCCTCTAAGCGCCTCAGGAAGACCTATGAGAATTATGGAACCAAGAATTATGCCTGGAATACTTCCAAGACCTCCAATAATAATCAGGCACAGGACATTAATAGATACCATTAAAGAAAAATTATCAGGAAAAATAGATCCCTGGCGTGATGCGAAAATAGCCCCTCCAAGCCCTGCAAAGGATGCCCCGATAGAAAAGGCCATTAATTTATATTTCAAGACATTAATACCCATTATTTCCGCTGTATCCTGGTCTTCCCGCATGGCAATCCATGCCCTGCCTATTCTGGAGTCATTAAGACGATTTGCGACGAAGATGGCAAAAAATATCCCTGCCATAATCAGATAATACCATTCGATGGGGGTATCAATTATCCAATCTCCGATTTTAGGAGGATCAATCCTCAAAAGCCCTCTTGGCCCGTTAGTAAGGGGATCCAGATTATTAAGTGTAATGCGCATGATCTGACCAAATCCCAGCGTTACGATAGCCAGGTAATCACCACGCATTCGCAGCACTGGCGTGCCTAAAAAGGCGCCAAAACCAGCTCCAAAGGCAATACAAACTGGCAGCATTAACCAGAATGGGATATGAATTCCAAATTGAGGAGAGGCCAGCAGGGCATATCCATAAGCTCCTATGGCAAAGAATGCCACATATCCCAGGTCCAGTAAACCGGCAAAACCTACTACCACATTAAGGCCGATTCCAAGAATAATGTAAATCCCGATATCGCCTAGTATCTGAGACCAGTAATTGCCAACCATAAAAGGAAGAACAAGAAGAAAAAGGACAAGAATCTTTTTTTTGGGGGGTGTTAGCCTGAATATTTGTTCAATCCGTATCATATCTTCCTAAACTCTTTCTGAAACGACTTCACCCATAATTCCCTTCGGCCTTATTATCAGTACCAGAATCAGGAGGCCAAAGGCAATGAGATCTTTATACTGGGCAGGCATAACCAGAACTCCCAGGGCTTCGGCCAATCCAAGAAAAAATCCTCCGAGCATGGCTCCTGGAACATTGCCGATGCCGCCCAGGACAGCTGCTGTAAAGGCCTTGATTCCTGGAATGAATCCCATCATATGATTGATTTGTGTATAATAGATTCCTACCATAACCCCTGCTGCAGCGGCCAGAGCAGAACCAATTATAAAGGTTATAGTAATAATGCGATTTACATCTATTCCCATCAGGGAAGCGGCTTCTCTATTCTCTGCCACGGCCCGCATGGCCTTTCCTGTTTTGGTTTTATAGATAAAGATATAGAGCCCTGTCATCAATAAAAGACATCCCAGTATAATCGAGATCTGAAAACAAGAAATACTGAGCCAGCCAATCTCTATAAAATTTTCAGGTATAATATCCGGATAAACCTGCATCCTGCCCCTGGTAAAAAGCATCATTGCATTTTGGAGAAATATCGAGACTCCGATAGCGCTGATAAGAGGGGAAAGACGAGGAGCATCTCTTAAGGGACGATAAGCAACTCTTTCAAGTATAGCTCCAAGAGCGGATGAGATAAGAATAGCTGCTGCAAAGGCGCACAGGATGGATAAGGTTGGATGGGTGGTAGAAAATCCATTATTCGATAACAAAGTCAGGACAGCAAAACCTCCGAAAGAACCAAACATAAAGATTTCACCATGGGCAAAGTTAATCATAAACAGGATACCGTAAACAAGGGTATAGCCTAGAGCTATAAGGGCATAGATTCCGCCAATGGTAAGTCCGTTAATGATTTGAGCTGTTAAAATTTCAGGATTAAGGAGATATTCCATAAACTATTTAGTGTGTGAACGAAACCGGTAAAATTTTCGCAACTATTCAGGTGATATGTATGGCCTTCAGGTATAATCTGATTAAATCAGTGCAGCTGAATAGTGATAAATTTTCTTTCATTTCTTATTCTGCCATGGCATGGGGGTTGATGAGCTTTTTGAGTTCATCAAAGGGGAAGCTGCTTGAAAAAGCGTTTTCCATTTTCCTCGACAACTTTATAGATGACTACTACTGAACCAGTACGGTCACCGTGGGAATTAAAGGCTATTTTACCTGTTATCCCCTTATATTGGATCCCTGCCACTTTATCACGGAGCGCCTTTTTACCTATTATGAGACTGCCGTCGGTCTGTTTTTTAGCAACTTGAGTAACTGCTTCCAACAAGATATTCGTGGCGTCATATGCCTGGGGTGAAAATGTCTGGCAGGGCCCGTAACAGGATTCAAAACGCTTGACCCATTGGGCATCCGGTTTTTTTGCATAAGTAACATAACAGCCGTTTGTGGCTCTGCCTCCGGCCTGGATAAAATCCTTGGCCGTGTAACATCCATCATCACTCATGAAATAAGCCCTGATTCCAACTCTTTTCATTTGGCGGGCCAAAAGAACTCCCTCTGCAGCCATTCCTCCAAAATAGATAAGCTCTGGCCGCATGAATTTGATCTTGGTAAGTATTGGCGCAAAATCCTTATCACCTCTTGTAAGACCTTCAGTGGCCAGAATTTTTAAACCGTTTTTACTGATATGATTCGTGAAATCATGGGCCAGACTCTGGCCATAGTCACTTTTATCATGAAGTACAACAATCTTTTTCCATTTTTTTTTGATTACAAAATCGGCAGCGCACCTGGCCTGGGTTGCATCATTCCAACAGGTACGAAAAAAGACAGGGATTCCTCGTGAGGTCAGTTCCATGGCAGTGGAGGATGGTGAGATCATCAGGACTTTATACTTATTATGGACATCAGAGGCTGGTTTGCTTCCCCCACTGCACATATAACCAACAACCCCCACCAGCAGGGGGTTGTTACACATTTTTTCAGCGATAGCCACAGATGTAGGGCCTCCGCAGCCATCATCTTCAGCCTGCAGTATCACAGGATGCCCCAATATTGATTTCTTTTCCAGGACAGCCATTTCTGCACCGTTTTTAATATCAATGCCCATACTGGCATAATCACCTGAAAGCATGGATCCAAGGCCTATCCGGATTGGTTTTCCATTGGGAATTGTTATAAAGCCCCATTCATCAGCATATCCCGACAGGGGAATAAAAAAAAGACTCATGATGACTAACAGACAATACCATTGATATTTATTTTTCATATTTTTCCAGGAGGTCTAAAAAATTTCATATGTAGAGATCCAGGCTTAATTAGAGCCCATCATCTTTTTCTTCCGCACTTTATCTTTAATTCGATGGATATGCCCGCGTCCCAAGCCCTTTACTTCGCATCCAAGCTCAAAATACTCCTCAATCTTGTCATCGTCCAGAATCCCAAAACAGTCTATCACTGCTACAGGAGCCCCTGTCATCTGTACTATTTCCTGAGGCTTGAGATCCAGATATCGACTATGGCGTACTGCAAGTATAACTGCGTCAGAACCCTTCAGAGCTGTTTCAAGGTCAGGTTCCATGCAAAATTGGTCTAATTCGTCCTGATTTCTGAAAAACCTGCCCCAACTAGCTCCGACTGAGGGATAGGTGTCCTGCTGTTCCAATTCCCACCAATGCTTAACGTATGGATCATGGGCCTTGACTTCAGCCCCCATTTCAGTCAATTTTCTGATTATTATTTCGGACCCGCTATAACGGGTATCTCCAACATCTTCACGGTAAGATACTCCCAGAAGGGTAATCTGGGAGGCAGCCACAATACGGCCCATATTCCTCAGGGCATCACGAGCCAGCTGGGCAGCATGCAGGGCACGTGTGTCATTGATATTGATGGCCTGGGGAGTAATTTGGAAGATATCTCTCTCAAAGCCCATCAGATGCTTATATGCCCAAAGTCCTAACCCACCATCCTTTGGCAGGCAGTAACCTCCGATACCAGGCCCCGGGAAAATAATATTATTATGTGTCGGTCGAACCTTGATGGCTTCAATGACTTTAATGAGGTCAACTCCATTGGTCTCTGAAAAAAGGCTCCATTCATTAAGAAAGGCAAGTATTGTGGCCCTGTAACTGTTTTCAATAATTTTACATGTTTCACTTTCAACCGGCTTGTCAAGAACAGTCAAAGGAAATTGATCCACATTAATGACTTCGGATAAAAATTTTTCCACCTTTTCCTTGCTGGTTTGATTTATGCCACTGCAAACCCGCCAGAAATCTCTTACCGAAGAGACATAATTGCGGCCTGGCATAACCCTTTCAAAGCTGTGGGATAGCAAAGGTTCTGCGTCAATTCCACGCGTTTTAAACCCTTTTTTTATAATTGGATAGGCAATATATTCTGTAGTCCCGGGCGGCACAGTTGTTTCAATCAGAACCAGACATTCGGGGGGTATCTTTTCGGCAATTACCTTAAAGCTGTCCTCCAGGGCACTTATATCCGCATACCCGCTCTTTAAGTTGCCTAACTCTTCTTTCATAAAATCGCACTGTACATCAACAACCAGGATATCGGCAAGTTTTAAGGCATCATGGGTAAATGTGGCTGTCATGGTTTTTTTCTGCAGAATACAACGTTCAATCATTGGCGCTACATGGGGATCTTCTGCCTTTACAGGAGAGATTCCCCTATTAAAAAGAGGTATCTTCCAGAAACTGCGAGGACTTGGCCTTTGCATACCTATAACAAATTTAGTTGGTTTGCCACTCGTTTTATCGACAGAATCAGCCACAACCCCGGCCATCACTGCGCCAACAAATCCAAGGCCCATTACCACTACTATTTCAAATCCTTCCTCACGCTTAATTTTAACCAGGCTATCAAGTCTTGCATACTCATTACGGTAATCTTCTTCTTCGGGAATTCTGAATTTTTCCCCTTCAGGGCTGATCGAATATTCCATGAAAAAGGTCCTCCTTTCCAATAATGGATCACATTTTTTGGATTTAGTATGGGTTAACTTTATATAAATATAATTATGGATAGAAAAAATCTATCCATATTATAACAACGGATGTTAAGCGCTACCTCATTTTCATGCCTTGTTATGCCTCTCATGTCATGGGAATTAGTGCCATCTACGAGTTATAAGCTTTTCCATTGCTTGAATCCTTTACATATGAGGCCCTTGCAGAAATACAAAAAAAATTATGTTAAAACACAAGATATAGTACCTGAACTAAAAAGGAACCCGCATTTCGAAGGGATCTGCAAGTGACTAATATATTTGCTATTTAAAAAAATCTGGCCAAGATTGGACCTTTTACAAAACTCTTTCATTGAAAGATAATGATGGAAACTAATTTGTATGTCAAGGCCGAAGAATAAATCTTTAAAGATAACGAAGTCTAATAAATCCATAAGCAATTATTATTTGGCAAATCTATCCTAAATCCCAAGGCTTGGTTATATCGCAAATTTTATACCATTTAATGGGAATCATTTTACCTTAAATGTAGAATGGAATAAGGCTTACAAATAACAGAGATCCTTTATAGTGTTATATTGCCTTTGGCCAAGGATAAGAAAATAGGTTAGCAGGAATTTAACAGACGCTTCATTTAAACATAATAATCGTGACCTAGAATATAAGGAATAGATAAACTCTCTTATCGAAGAAAATATGACTATAGAGCCTCTTGCAGAAACAAAAGACTTGTGAATTATTTTGGTCAACGGAGGAATAATGAGGTTACAAGGAAACCTGTATTAGATATAAATTGCATATTGATGCTGGAAATGGTTGCCTCTGCAAGAGGCTCATTATTAACATATTTATCCCAAGGCCGGTTATTGAAATGAGAAATATTCTTCCATTTCATGGCAATGTATTCGTCAAAAATGTGGAATGAAAATACTTAAGTCAAATAAAACAGCATTTTCATTTAGCGCTTACTGGCTTGATATCACAAGACAATTTCAAATATACAGTTAAAACGGAATAGAACTTGCCAAACAGATAATATACTTCCTTCCTGAATGAATAAAACTACAGTCTGATTTCCATCTGTAAATGGTGACTTTTTTTGGTCATGAATCCTTGAACTACATTGGTTCTTATCTTTTATGGATAGATGCTGGAAAGTTGTGAACCCAAATCATCAGGTAAATTTCTGTCAATGAAGCAGTCAATATAAGATAAGGAGGTATATTTTCATAGGGCTTTACTAAATCATTTTTGGCAAAAGATGTGATCTGGAGGAGGTGATACAAAATGAGGGCAGTCAAATTGCCCAAAACAAATATCGATTTTAATCAACAAAAAATTAAGGAGATATTGACATGAAGAGAAAAAAAATAACGGGAATTTTTATCCTCGCCATCCTGGCGATGGTATTTGGATTCGCATCAAACGGCATTTGTTGTGATAATGAAGATTGTGTCCTTGATACAGTATGCCCATTGCTTGACGATGCAGCCGCAGAGCTTGATGATGCAAGCGTTCTAATCAAAAAAATTGGCTTTATTAAGCGTATTAAAGGCAGAAAGGCTCTTAGAAGGGCTGCCTTAGACATTATGAGGGCGCAGGATCGTTTAAGAAGATGCGATGTTGACGCTGATTGTATTGACAAGATTAAAATGCTGGCCAGATTTACAGCTGTCAAGGTTGCCATAGGTCATGCCATTATAGAGACTTGGGATGGTCTGCTGGATCTGGATGCCCTGGATAATATTTATTTTGCCAGAAAAGTGCTGGCAAAAATAATGGATGAATTATGCGCTGATCTTCCAGCGCCAACTCCTGATCCGGAACCAACTCCTGATCCGGAACCAACTCCTGATCCGGAACCAACTCCTGATCCGGAACCAACTCCTGATCCGGAACCAACTCCTGATCCGGAACCA
>DAOWOF010000084.1 GCA_030642205.1 Desulfobacteraceae bacterium
AAACAGGTTTGCACCAAATTCCAGCATGGATCCGACAACCTTCAAAGAGGCTGGTATTTTTAAAAATAAAAGAGATGGAATAAAGCTTCTGGGAAATGGTGAAATTTCTTATCCTTTATTTCTTAAGGTTCATAAGGTTAGCAGATCTGCAAAAGAAAAAATAGAGTCCGCCGGCGGCAGGGTGGAGATTATATGAACGGGGGTTCCTTGAGTTGACAGGCGGGTTTCAAAATATACCAAAAATACCTGAATTAAGAAAAAAAGTGCTTTTTACACTGCTAATGCTTTTTGTCTATCGAATCGGGTGCCATATACCAACACCAGGGATTGATGGAGCTGCTATGGCCGCTTTTTTTGGGGCTAATCAAAACACTTTATTTGGCCTTTTTGACATGTTTACAGGAGGTGCCCTTAAACAAATGTCAGTGATGGCTTTAGGTATAATGCCCTATATAAGTGCCTCTATCATTTTAGAATTGATGACTGTCGTTGTCCCATACCTGGAAAAGTTAAAAAAAGAAGGGGAACAAGGCAGAGCAAAGATAACCCAATATACAAGATATGGTACGGTATTGCTTAGTGTAATTCAAGGATTCGGAATTGCTGTTGGACTTGAACAAATGACGAGTTCTGGTGGAGCAATGATTGTGCCTGTAGGTGGTTGGGGCTTTAGATTAATGACAGTGATTACCTTGACTGCTGGCACTTCTTTTTTGATGTGGCTTGGTGAGCAAATAACTGAAAGGGGAATTGGCAATGGTATCTCGCTTATTATATTTGCCGGAATAGTTGCCAGTTTTCCAGCTGCAGTTGGCAATACATTCAGACTAATGTTTTCTCATGAAATATCACCCTTTTTTATGGTATTAATAACAGCCCTTATGATTTTGGTTATAGGAGCGATAGTTTTTGTAGAAAGAGGGCAACGAAGGATTCCCGTCCAATATGCTAAAAGGGTTGTTGGAAGAAAAATCTATGGGGGACAAAGCACTCATTTACCTTTAAAAATTAATACTGCAGGAGTAATTCCTCCAATATTTGCTTCTTCTATTATAATGTTTCCTGCAACCATAGCAAATTTTTTGAATCAGGAACAGTTTCCTTGGTTGAAGGTGGTTGTAGACGTTTTAGCACCTGGACATATTGTATACAGTCTTATATATGTTGGCTTTATATTTTTCTTTTGTTATTTCTATACAGCCGTTCATTTTAATCCTATTGATGTGGCCGACAATATGAAAAGATCAGGAGGATTTATCCCAGGGATAAGACCAGGGAAAAATACAGCTGAATTTATAGATAAAGTTCTCACTAGAATTACTTTTTCAGGAGCCATATATGTATCTGCGATATGTATATTACCTCAAATACTGATTTATCAATTAAATGTTCCGTTCTATTTTGGAGGCACTGCTTTATTAATTGTTGTTGGTGTAGCTATGGATACCACTAATCAAATTGAGACACATATGTTATCCAGGCATTATGAAGGTTTTATGAAAAAAGGCTTGGGTAAACATCGATAAAGCAATATTGATAGATCTTAAGTGAATATTTTTATGGTAAATGCCTTATGAGTGAGGAAGATATAATTGTTGTAGAAGGCGTTGTTATACAAACCTTACCCAATTCCATGTTCAGGGTCGAGCTTCAAAATGGGCATCGTGTCATCACCCATATTTCAGGAAAACTGAGAAAACACTTTATTAAGTTATTACCAGGTGATGTTGTTAAAATTGAATTATCATCTACTGACTTGAATAGAGGAAGGATTGTAAGTGGCAGGTAAAAAATAGAATAAACAATTTACTCTGTATCAGGAGACTTAGCCAATATGAAGGTAAGACCATCAGTAAAAAAGATATGTAATAAATGTAAGGTTATAAAGCGTAGAGGAATTGTCAGAGTAATATGCGAAAATCCACGACATAAACAAAGACAGGGCTCTTAAACTTTATGATTAAATTTTGGAAAATCATTTAATATTGATGGACTCGTAAAAAGTCCCATCAACAGGCCGAGAACGTCTCAGCCCTCCACCGCCTCGTAAAAAGGCGCAGAGCGACTTCTTGCGAGCTTATCAATGTTTATAATACAATAAACTGATTTACAATATCCAAAAATCATACAAAGGAGCATAAGATTGCCAAGGATATCTGGTGTAGATTTACCAAAAGGGAAAAGAATGGAAATTGCCCTTACTTATATTTATGGGATAGGTAAAACAACTGCACAAAAAATACTTACAGAATCAAATATTGATTGGGATACTAAATCCGATGATATTGATGGAGAACAGATTACCAGGATCAGGAAAATAATCGATGATAAATTTAATGTCGAGGGAGATCTGAGGCGAGAAATATCCATGAATATTAAGCGGTTAATGGACTTAGGCGTATATAGAGGGTTAAGGCATCGTCGAGGTCTTCCTGTCAGAGGTCAAAGAACGAGTACTAATGCTAGGACCAGAAAAGGACCCAGCAGATCTGTAATGGGTAAAAGGAAAAAATAATAATTTTAAGGAGAGGGAATGGCAAAAGCTGCGAGAAAAATAGGCAGAGCCAAGAAAGAAAAGAAAAATGTACCGACTGGAATAGTGCATATTAATTCAAGTTTTAATAATACTATAATTACTATTACTGATATATCTGGGAATGTTATTGCACAAACTAGTTCTGGCAGTGCAGGATTTAAGGGATCCAGGAAAAGTACTCCTTTCGCGGCACAACTCGCAGGAAAAGAGGCCGTCAGAAAAGCTATGGAGCAGGGGATGAGAGTTGCTGAAGTCAGGGTTAAAGGCCCCGGCGTTGGTAGGGAGGCAGCTCTTAGATCATTACAGGTTGAGGGCTTTACAGTAACTATAATCAGAGATATAACACCTATCCCACATAATGGTTGCCGTCCCCCCAAAAGAAGAAGAGTTTAAGTATAAAATATACCAGATTAGGAGAATATATTGGCTAGATACATCGGTTCATCATGTAGATTATGCCGAAGAGAGAATCTAAAATTATTACTAAAAGGGGATAGATGTTATTCTGAAAAATGCTCGTTTGAAAGGCGATCTTTTCCTCCAGGACAACACGGGCAGAGAAGAGTTGGGAAGCATTCTGACTACAGGATTCAGCTAAGGGAAAAACAAAAGGTTAAACGAATATATGGCATTTTAGAAAAACAGTTTAGAGGCTATTATCATAAAGCTGATAAGCGTTTAGGTATTACTGGCACAAATCTATTAATGATGTTAGAAACACGTCTTGATAATATTGTATATATTATGGGATTTGCAGCATCCAGGAATCAGGCCCGGCAATTAGTAAGACATAATCATTTTATGGTCAATTCTATTAAGACAAATATACCATCCTTTCAGGTAAAACCAGGAGATGTCATACAAGTTCGTGAGAAGAGTATGAAAATTAAGCCAATCTTAGAAGCAATGGAAACGGTTGTCAGACGGGGTATTCCTAAGTGGATTGAGGTTGATAAAGAAAAAATCAAAGGGACTCTATTAAGTTATCCTAATAGAGAAGACCTTACAATGCCAATGCAAGAGCAGCTTATTGTCGAATTCTATTCAAAATAAAATTGTGGCAAATAGATTTAATTTAATGGGAGGCTCTTTATTGAAAGATCTTAAAAGTAAAAACTGGCGCGAATTAATTAAACCGAAAAAGGTTGAAATTGATCAATCTACAATAACCAAAAAATATGCAAAAATTATATGTGAACCATTAGAACGTGGGTTTGCTATAACAATTGGTAATGCGTTAAGAAGGGTCTTGCTTTCGGCATTACAAGGGACAGCAATTGTATCAGTGAAATTCAATGAGGTTCTTCATGAATTTTCTACAATCCCCGGTGTATATGAAGATGTGACAGATATTATTTTAAATCTAAAAGAAATAAAAATAAAATGTATCGATGTAGAAGAAGCAGAAATACATCTTATAAAAGATGTAGAGGGTGAAGTTACAGCAGGGGATATTGATACGCATGGATTAGTTGAAATAATAAATCCTGAGCAGCATATTTCTACCTTAAATAAAGATGGTAGGATAGAAATGACAATGATTGTCAAAAGAGGAAAAGGTTATCAGCCCGCAGAAAAACATAAAACCCGAGATACTGAGATTAGTGTTATACCTATTGATGCCATTTATTCTCCAATATTAAAAGTTAATCATGTTATTACCAATTCAAGGATAGGACAAGTTACAGATTATGATAAACTAACCATGGAAGTTTGGACAGATGGTACAATTAATCCTGAGGATGCATTAGCTCTTGCCGCAAAAATACTGAAGGAGCAAATGAATCCTTTTATAAATTTTGAAGAGGAAATTGAGCCAGCTGAAATAGAAGAAGAGGAAAAAGAAGAGGCTATTAATGAAAATCTCTTCAGGCATGTTTCAGAACTTGAGCTTTCCGTACGATCTGCAAATTGTCTGAAAAATGCAAATATAAAACATATCGGAGAATTAGTGCAAAAAACTGAATCCGAAATGTTAAAGACAAAGAACTTTGGTCGGAAATCATTAAATGAAATTAAGGCTATTTTAAAAGAAATGGGTTTATATTTAGGAATGAAACTTGATGATTTCAATTCGGATAATGAAATTCATCCGATAATGGATGAACAAAATGAAGAGAGTATAGAGCTATGAGGCACAGAAAGGCTGGGAAAGAATTAGGAAGGAATACAAGCCACCGTAGAGCGCTGCTTAGAAATATTGTTACTTCTTTGATTAAATACGAGCAAATTGAGACAACGGATGCAAAGGCAAAAGCACTTAGACCGATAGTCGAAAAGATGATTACACTTGCTAAACAGGGAGACTTGCATTCCAGGCGTCAAGCGCTGTCATATATACAAGATAAAAAGGTTGCGCATAAATTATTTGATCAATTAAAAGATAGGTTTCAGGGAAGAGAAGGTGGATACATCAGGATAATTAAAAAAGGTCAGCGAAAAGGTGATGGTGCTTCTATTTCAATTGTACAGTTGCTTCCTATTGATTAATACGATAATATAAAAAGTATATTTTTTACAATCTATATAAACAGGATTTGTTATGAGTATGAAATTGGAATAAACATCAAAAAATATTTATATTATTTTATATCAATAATAATCAAAGGAAATATGAATTGCTGCATAAAAAAACGATTAAAACCCCCTTGCTTAATTAAAAGCAAGGGGGTTTTTTTTGGGAGGAATATAAGTGAGGCTTTTTGAACATAAAGATCTATTAAGCATTGATCAGCTATCTATTGCAGATATTGAACTCATCCTCGATATGGCAGAATCATTTAAAGAAATTTCGAATAGAGATATTAAAAAGGTTCCTACATTACGAGGAAAAACTGTTGTTAATTTATTTTATGAACCCAGCACCAGGACTCGTTCTTCTTTTGAAATTGCCGCAAAACGTCTGAGCGCTGATACTTTTAATTTGTCTTCTTCAAACAGCAGCACAATTAAAGGCGAAACACTAATTGATACAGGAATGAATCTTCAAGCAATGAACCCTGATGTTATAATTTTGAGACATTCTTCAACCGGGGCGCCTCATATGATGGCAAAAGCGGTAAGTTCTGGTGTTATTAATGCAGGTGATGGCATTAATGAACATCCAACCCAGGCATTATTGGATCTATTTACAATTAGAGAAAAAAAAGGAAGAATAGAAGGATTAAAAATAGTTATTATTGGTGATATTTCTCATAGTAGAGTTGCCAAATCCAATATTAAAGGGCTGAAAAAACTTGGAGCAGATGTCACAGTTTCAGGACCTCCAACAATGGTTCCTATTGGGATTGAAAATTATGGTATTAATGTTATTCATAATCCATCAGAAGCAATAAGGAAGAAAGATGTTATAATGTTGCTGAGGATCCAGTTTGAAAGACAAAGCAATATTTTATTTCCAGGTATTCGGGAATATGCAAAATATTTCGGTGTTACGAGAAAAATGATAGAATTAGCAAATGATGATGCTATTATAATGCATCCTGGACCTATTAACAGAGGAGTAGAACTTGCATCTGAAGTCATAGATTCTCCTGGTTCAGTTATTCTTGAACAAGTAAAAAATGGAGTAGCAATAAGAATGGCGATTTTGTATCTTTTGATTGGAGGATCTTCGAAATGATAACCTGGATCAGATCTGGTTCAATTGTTGATACTCTAAAAGGGCTTATCAGGAAGGCTGATATATTAATTAAAGATGATATAATAAGTGCGATTGGTATAATTCCGTCTGAATTAAAGCAAAAGAATCAAAGAGTTAAGATTATAGATGCTGAGGGGATGCTTATTATTCCCGGGCTTATTGATATGCATGTACATCTGAGGGAGCCTGGACATGAATATAAAGAAACTATCCTGTCAGGCTCTATCGCTGCTGTTTCTGGCGGTTTTACATCAATAGCCTGTATGCCTAACACAGATCCTGTTAATGATAACAGGGCCGTAACAGAATTTATTATAAGGAGAGGCAAAAGCGCTGGATTTGCAAAAATTTATCCTATTGCATGTATCTCCAAAAAACAGGAAGGTAAAACATTAACTGAATTTGGCGATATCAAGGATGCTGGCGCTGTTGGTGTTTCAGATGATGGTATGCCTGTTATTAACAGTGAACTAATGAGAAGGGCCACCGAATATGCATCGTATCATGGATTAACTATCATTTCTCATTCTGAAGACACCTCTCTTTCAAGGGGTGGAGTCATGAACGAAGGAGATATATCCACTGCTATTGGATTAACCGGTATTCCTTCTATAAATGAGGAAATCATGGTATCCAGAGATATCTTGATTGCAAAATTTACCAAATGTCCGGTTCATATCGCTCATGTAAGCACAGCGGGTTCTGTTGAGATCATAAAAAGAGGGAAAGAGGCAGGGATATTGGTTACAGCAGAGACAGCGCCTCATTATTTCACTCTGGATCATAGGGCTGTCACGGGATATGATTCTAATACAAAAATGAATCCCCCTTTAAGAACTCCTGAAGATGTTTTGGCGATTAAAAATGGTCTTGCTGATGGAATAATTGACGCTATTGCGACTGATCATGCACCACACAGCACCTTGGAAAAGGACGTGGAGTTTGATAAGGCAGCCTTTGGTATAATAGGGCTTGAAACCGCGCTGCCATTGACACTTGCTCTTGTAAGAGCAGGGGTTATTTCTTTGCCTGAGGCCATTAAAAAGTTAAGTTTAAATCCAGCAAGGATTTTGGGAATACCCGGTGGTCAGCTTGAGCCAGGTTTGCCTGCTGATTTGGCTATCATAAATCCTGATTATGAATACATACTTAAAAAAGAGGATATACTCTCAAAGAGTAAAAATTCTCCTTTCATCGGAAAGGCCTTAAAAGGCAGAAATGAACTAACCATGATTGGAGGAAAGATTGTCTGGGAACGATAAAAATAATATTCTGGTCGTAGATGATGAGCAGAGTATGCGCGAATTCCTGGAAATTATGCTTACCCAGGAGGGCTATAAGGTAACTCTTGCCAGCAACGGGAGAAAAGCATGCTCTATCCTGGAAAAAACGAAACCTGATATGGTTATAACTGATATTAGAATGCCCGATATAGATGGGATAGAGGTTCTTAAAAAAGCCAAGTCCTTAAATCCTGAAACGATTGTTGTTCTGATATCCGCATTTGCAACTGCCAGCACTGCTGTTGAGGCAATGAGAGAGGGCGCTTATGATTTTATTCCCAAGCCATTTAAGGTTAGTGATTTTAAAAAGATTGTTAAAGATGCCATTGACTCCAAGAAATTAACCCCTTTAGAAAAAAAACAAAATCAAAAAAATCTCTATCATTTTGACTGTTTGATTGGCGAAAGCCCTCAAATGAAAAAGATCTATGATCTTATTCAAAAAGTTTCCAGAACCAAGACAAATATTCTTATCACTGGTGAAAGCGGCACTGGAAAAGAATTGGTTGCAAAGGCTATTCACCAGTTAAGCGATAGACATGATAAGCCATTTGTCGCTATAAACTGTGCGGGAATTCCAGAAAATCTGATAGAAAGCGAGTTGTTTGGCTATAAAAGAGGTGCTTTCACCGGTGCCAATACCGATAAGGATGGGTTATTTGCCTCAGCAGATGGCGGGACTATCTTTCTTGATGAAATTGGTGAATTGACCTTAGCCATCCAGGTCAAGCTGCTGAGGGTTATTCAGGAAACCAGATTTACAGCCATTGGAGATACAGAGGAGCGTAGCGTTAATATCAGGATTATTTCTGCTACCAATAAGGACCTTGAAAATGAAGTGATCGAAAATAATTTCAGGGAAGACCTCTATTTTCGTTTAAATGTGATCCAGATCAAGACGCCTCCATTACGAGAAAGAGAGGGTGATCTGCCTGTATTGGCCCAACATTTTCTTGAACAATATTCCAGGGATATGGGTAAGGAGATAAGAAAAATATCTGCATATGCAATGGATATCCTTAGTCATTATACCTTCCCTGGAAATGTAAGAGAACTGGAAAATATAATCGAGAGGAGCGTGGCCCTTGAGACCTCAAATATTGTTCTGCCTGAAAGCCTGGCCCTTTCAAATTTCAGACGATCCATTGCTAAAGAAAACAGGCGCGAATATGATCTTGGGCCTGAGGGGATAGATCTTGACGAAGTCATGGCGGGGATTGAAAGGGATTATATCCTCAAAGCGTTGGAGATCTCCTATGGGTCAAGGCAGAGATCAGCGCGGATATTAGGACTTTCCATGCGTTCTTTTCGGTATCGTCTGGAAAAACTGGGAATTAAAGGATCATGACAAAAATTGTTATTGATATGACAAAAAATGTCAGTCTTTATC
>DAOWOF010000206.1 GCA_030642205.1 Desulfobacteraceae bacterium
AGGTTTTGGAGCATTTAATCTGGTAAAAAAATCAGTTTATGAAAAACTTCGCGGCCATCAAGCGATCGCCATGTGTCCCATTGATGATATAATGCTGGGAAAATTAATAAAAAGGCATGGATTCCGGCAGGAATGTGTCTTTGGTTATGGATATACAGCTGTGCCATGGTATTCTTCTGTAAGAGACATGGTTAAAGGTATGCAAAAAAATACCTTCGCAGGTTACGACTATAATCTGGTTGTGGCTATTATATCAGGACTGCTTCTTGTAATGACTTCCATATGGCCTCTAATGGCCATCTTGTTAACAACAGGGAACACGCGCGCGATCAATGGAATTATAATACTGGTTCGACTTTTATCCTTGATGGATCTGGCCGGAAAATCATCTATAAATCCAATAATTGTATGCTGGACTATCCTTACCCCGTTTATTCAGTTTTACATTATCCTCAAAGCAGTAACAGTTACCCTGATAAACCAGGGTATTACCTGGAGGGAGACATATTATCCCTTGTCCAAACTGAAAAAGGCTGGCAAGTTATGGAAAGATCATCCAATCTTCCACTCTTTTCCTGAAAACAATCCTGCTCCGTCTGAAACAATCAGGGAACAAGCCCCCCAAGCATCTCCTGAAAATCTGCAGGCTCCGGTTCCGAATACAGGCCAACCTTGTTCCGAAGAAAAATCTCGTCCCATAGATGAATAAAAAAGGCCACAATAACTACGCCGCTATAATCAATTTTCATCTCATTATTATATTTACAAAGGGCATTTTGGATAAAATCAGGATTAAAATAACCTTTTGACCTTACTGCGGCATCTGAAAGATAATCTCTGATCAAATCATAATGAGCATTAATAAACCACCTTCCCGGTGGCTGCAAGGGCTGTTTTTTCCGTTTGCAGATCCTTTCAGGCAAGAACCCCTGCATACTTTTTTTCAGAATATATTTTTCATTGAGTCCCCTGATCTTATATTTATCCGGAATCCTGAATGCAAAATTGACCAGATCATGATCCAGAAAAGGAGTCCGTAACTCAACCGAGTTCGCCATACTCATCTTGTCAGCCAGAGGAAGGGTCAGGTTTAACAAGCGCATCTTGATCTCTATATATAATGCCTGATCAATAAATGAACGCCGGGATATCTTCTCAAGATCAAAGAAAAAGGGGGAATCAAAGTCAAGCTTGCTTAGCATTGACAGATATTCTCCGGAATACATCTCGTATTTAAAAGGAAATTCCATATATTTATAAGGCAGCGCGGGATACATATCAGAATATCCCTTTAAAAAAAGATATTGAATTTCGGTGCTGATAAAATTCTTTAATTTCGGGAAAATCCGCCGAAGTAAATTTTTACGAAAAGCAGATTCATCATTACGAATAAACCTCATGACCTTGAGCAGCCTGAAATAATCATATCCTCCGAAAATTTCATCAGCGCCATCGCCTGAAAGGACAACCTTAAAGCCATTTTGGCTTGCCTTTTCAGAAAGAAGGAACAGAGGCAGATTAAGAAGAGTAAGCAAAGGATCTTCCATGTAATAAACAAGGTCATTAATCCTGTCATCTTCAATTTCGCACTTAAACTCGACATGCTCTGTTTTAAAGGCGCGTGATACTTCACGGGAATATTCGGATTCATCATATCCCGCATGATCAAAATTTATGGAGATTGTTTTAATTTTATTCGCAAAACCGGAATACATCCCTGTTATAATACTTGAATCAATTCCTCCGCTTAAATAGGCTGCTATGGGAACATCCGCGATTAAACGAGATTTTACTGACCTGGAAATCTCCTCCCGCAATCTTATTGCTATTTCTTCAGGAGGATCTTTGATTTCATGTGAATCAAGATCAATATCCCAATATTCTGTCTCCACAAGACCCTTTTTGGAAACATTTAAGAAATGTCCGGGTAAAACCTGCTTTATTCCATTAAAAAAAGTAAACGGAGCTGTATTAAAACCAAATGTCAAAAGATTATTAATAGCCTTTGGATACAATTCTCTTTTAATTCCAGGATATAAGAGCAAGGCTTTTACTTCGGATGCGAAGATAAAGGTTCCATCCTTTTGAAGGGCATAGTAAAGAGGTTTTATCCCAAGCCTGTCCCTGGCCAGAAATAATTCCCTTGTTTCATAATTCCAGATACAAAAGGCAAACATTCCCCTTAAAAAAGAAAGGGAATCTTCCCCCCATGCGAGAAAAGCTGCCAGGATCACTTCGGTATCCGTATCAGTGGTAAAATGAAAACCTTTTTTTAAAAGTTTCTTTTTTACTTCCCGATAATTATAAATTTCCCCATTATAGACAATTACATGTTTCTTATCCCTGCTATAGATCGGCTGGGCGCCCTGATTCAGGTCAATGATGCTCAATCTGCGGGATGCCATATGTGCGTGAGAGTCAAAGTGATAACCTTCTGCGTCAGGCCCACGATGTCTAATTGACCATGACATCCGGCCGATTATATGTTTATCAATAAAAAGCCCTTCAGGATTGTATATTCCCGCAATACCACACATTTTAAAAACCTTTCCATGATTTTTTTTCGCGTTTAAACATCTTGGTAAAATACTGCACAAATCAGGCCATTAAAGGATAATATCTCCCCGGATATAAAGGAAACTTTTCTGTTTCATACCTCTCCTTGTGTCATAATTATTGCATCTTGATAGTTGTTTCTTTGGTATATAATCCGGGTGAAAAAGGAGAAGGAAATGATATCCTTTAAAGACTGGCCATACAGAAAAAAATTTATATTAGTAGGTATCATGGGCGCTCTGGCATCGGTTATATCATTGCTGGGTATGTATGAAATATCCAAGATAACCAGACTGACCTCTTATGAAAGGGATCATGCTGTTTATACAATATACCTGCGATTTACTGGCCAGGAATATTTTAGATTGATGAGAGATGGAACTCCTTCAAGTCTTGCAAAGGCCCATAATCTGTTAACTGGAGAAGCGGAAACATCCTTAATGATGGGTATGTCCCAGCTTGCCAGAAATATTTTAGATCAGCCTCTTAATCTATATAGAACTGTCAGCAAGACTGAAAGAAAACTCTTTACCATGCTTGGGTTTACCCGGATCATGGAACTTGTAAATAAGGAGATCTCTGATGATAAGGAAATAATCAAGATTTTAAATAATCTCGAAAAAGGAGGCAATCATACAGAGCTTGAAAAACATTTTTATAAATACTTGAATGAAATCAAAAAAAATGGTTCAGAATTTGCGCCTGTAATGATTGCACTCTCCCGTTTCACCAGAAACTTTATGATAATTATCTCTCTTTTCCTCCTTTGTGCTTCTCTGGGCAGCTTTTTTTTGCTGAACATAGAAACGGTAAAGGGGATCAGGAAAGTAACGGACCACGTCCGTGGTCTGGCTGAAGGAAAAGTAGATTTTGAGATTGAAATTAAACAAAGAGATGAAATAGGACAGCTTGCCGATGCTTTTCGGCACATGGCAAAAATACTTCATCAAAAGGTCATTGAAAAGGAAAGGCAGGCTTGGTTGAAAAACGGACAGGTAGGCCTTGCTGAAAAAATGAGCAACCCTGCGGATCTGCAAATCCTTTCAGAAGGTCTGATCTCTTTTTGCTGTAAATATCTCGAGGCGCAGCTCGGTGTGTTTTATATCTCTGATGACATGGAAGAATTGCTCCAAATCTATGGCGCTTATTCATGCCACGAGCAAAAACATCTTCCTTATACTATTTCCTTTGGCCGTGGTCTTGTTGGTGAAGCTGCCCGGAGCAGGTCATGGCAGATTATTTCCAAAACCAAAGAAGACACCCTGCAACTTGAGACAGGGCTTGGCATGATTGATCTGGCATCGGTCCTGGTTTTCCCTCTTAGTTATAATGAAAAAGTCCAGGCTGTCCTGGTTTTTGGTTCGATAAATAGGTTCTCCGAAAGAGAAATTACCTTTCTTGACTCTGTTTCAGAGAGCATTGGCGCGGCTGTCTTTTCGGGCAAAAACAGCGCGCGAATTGAGAAAATGCTTGAGCAGACCGAGCAGCAAAAAAAGGAACTGGCAATCAGGCGGGATGAGCTTGAGATCATTATAAACGCGCCCACAGAATCACTTCTTTTGTTGGAGAGAAGTGGAAAAGTACTCGCTCTCAATGAAACTGCCGCAAATAGATTTCAAAAAACAAGGGAAGAGATAACAGGCACAAGGATTTATAATCTTATGCCCGCAGATCTGGCCGCCTGTAGAGAAGAAAAAATAGATTC
>DAOWOF010000101.1 GCA_030642205.1 Desulfobacteraceae bacterium
GAAATACGTATGTTGATGAAGTCAATGACCCCTTCTTCTATGATTTTTTCCAGTTCTTCCATGGAGCAAACCGATTCATCTGCCATCAGCTTGATCCCCTGGGGTTTAAAAATCTCTCCAAGCCCCTTCCACCCTGAATCCCGCGGCAACAGAGGCTGCTCAACCATTGAAATATTATTTGAGATTAATAATGGCAGATGTTGTCTGGCCAGCTTCAGATTCCAGGCCCCGTTAACATCCGCCCTCAGATCGCAATCCCTCCCCATAACCTCCCATACAGTTCTCATGGACTGCAGGTTTTGTTCATAATCCTGACCCAATTTAAGCCGGATAGTGTTAATCCCAATATTTTTGAAGATCATGCAGATTCCGGATATGATTTTTTGATCACCCAGGGGAGCGACTCCTCCATAGCAGACTTTTCCGGAAAGATGTTTCGCGGGAAAAAGATCAAGAAGCCTCAGCCCTTTGCTTTTTGCCAGAAGATCAAGAAGGGCAAGCTCCAGGGCGCACAGAACTGCATTGCGTGATTTGCCTTTGCCAGCCGAACGAATAAAAATTTTTACCTGATGAAGATTGTCCATATCCCATGGAAAATCTTCACTTAAGGCAAGAGCAGGCGCATCCTTTAAGGCTGTTTCCTGAGTTTCGCCTGTTACATAGGGTCTTGGCCCGCCTTCTCCATAAGCTTTAAGGCTATTGGTCAGGATTTCAACTATAATATTATCCGCGGAAACGGCCTTTTTCAGGGAATGGGAGAAGGTTAATCTAAAAGGCAATTTCAATTTATATATATTTATAGCTTTTATCTTTATAATAATAAACCTCTGAATTTATTTCAGATCTTGTTATCTACCTACTATCCGCAAGGCCGCTTTCTTTTTGCGGGAAGGATTATTTTCGGGTGTGGTCGGCATTTCATCCAGAATTTTTCTGATCTTTCCTGCTATTTCATGCGCCCTGAAAGGCTTAATCAAAATCCCTTTTGCTCCTTTTCCCATAGCTTCTCTTATATCTTTACGCGAGGCATATCCGGTCATCATCATGACCTTGACCTGGGGATCAATTCGCATGAGCTTTTCAAAACAGTTTTTACCGCCCATTCCATGCATAATAAGATCCATCACAACCAGATCAATGCCCTCTGTTTCATCAATGTAGATATCAATGGCCTCCTCACCGCTATTGGCCGTTAGCACATTATAGCCATATCCGGTCAGCAAATCCCTGCAGTATTTCCTGATGCTCTCTTCATCATCCACTATAAGTAATTTTTCTGCGCCGCCCCTTATAACAAGATCCTGACCATTCGTTGTTTTATCTATTTGTCGCGCCCCTTGAACCAGGGCTTTGAAATAAATCCTGAAGGTTGAGCCTTGTCCAGGGCTGCTTTCGCAAAAGATATGCCCATCATGATTATTGACGATTCCATAGACAGTGGAAAGTCCAAGACCTGTGCCTTGTCCCATCCCTTTGGTTGTGAAAAAAGGTTCAAATATATGGTCCCGAACATTTTTTTCCATTCCATGACCGGTATCTGCAATTGAAAGCATTACATATTCACCTGTGCTCAGCATAAAATGTTCCTTGTTGTTATTTTCGCTGATATTTACATTATTGGAGCTGATAATAAGCGTTCCATGATCCTTCATAGCATCCCGGGCATTTACCACAAGGTTCATTATAATCTGATTGATCTGAACAGGGTCAGCATTAATCGGCTTTAAATCAGATTCAAGGCGCAGTTCAATAGAAATCATTTTCGGAATTATGCTGGACAGGAGCTTTTCAACAGATTTGATTTCCTCATTGAGATCAATAGACAGAAGGCAGGGTTCTTCTTTTTTGCTAAAGGTAAGGAGATGCTTGACCAGGTCGCTGGCGCGTTTAGCGGATTTCGTAATTTCTTCTATCCTGAAATATTGAGGAGCATCCTCTCCCAGTTCCAGCTCAAGGAGATTCGCATGCCCCAGGATAGCCTGAAGAATATTATTAAAGTCATGAGCTATTCCACTGGTCAGGGTCCCAATAGCCTGAAGCTTCTGGGATTGGAGATTGGAAACATAGGTCTTTTCCATGTCACGATAGAGGCGGGCATTTTCGATTGCAATGGCGATATGATTGGCAAATGTCATGAGAAGGTTTATATCCGGGCCTGCCTTGTCTGAATTCAGGGAGGGCATCTCGCCTGCCAGAACGCCAATAACCTTGTTCCGGGCAATAAGAGGTGAAATTGAAAGGTTATTGGGCCGAAAAAGGCGAAGGATTATGCTGTCATTAAAGTAATGAGCTATTTCCTGTTCATCCATAAATTTCGGGATCCCCGAGGAAAGCACACGAACCAGGACATTAGTCATCTGATCAAGAGGTATTTTATGATCCTTTAAAATGACCATTGAATCCCCCATTTCGCCCACCGCTTTGGTAAAAACAAGGTTTTCCTGTTTATCATCTACCAGAAAAAGAACGGCCCGGTTAAAATCAAGCACAGATGTCAACAAATTCAGGATGTTTTCAATCAGGCTTTCCTCATCAAGGACAGAGACCATTGCATGACTGGCTTCCTGGAGACTTATGAGATCAGAAACCTTTTTATATAATGCATCATTCAGCTTTTTTACCTGGAGGTATTTGCTCTGAATCAGTTCTTTATCTCTCTCCATTTCCTGGATAAGAGATTGAAAGACATCTCTTTTGATAGAAGATTTTCTGAAGGAGAGCGCAAGGAGAGATCTTCTATTCCACCAAAGTTCATATTCGCAATAAGGCCCGCCTCTAAAATAGCAGGCCCTCTCAACAAGATCAGCCGGAGGCAAATTCCAGAGAGTGGAACAGGCCTTATACATTCCTTTATTGATCAGACAAAAATCCCTGGTAAGATCGGGGCTGTTAGACCAGTGGAGGCGGATGATAGCATGATTATTGGTTGCCTTGACAATTTCAATGGTCTTGTTTTTGGTAAATTTATCATTGATTTTTTTTAAACTTTTAATGGCATACTTTGGAGATAAAAATGCACGGATAAAAATCTTTTGCACATATCCCAGCTTTCGATTGACCATGGATTCAAACCCGGCCTTAAAAATAGCCATGTCATCAGAAACAGCCTTTTTTGTTTGATCCATGATCTCCTGAAAAACCCGGTTGCTGACCCAATTATTTCCATCTGCAAGATAGGTTTCATAATTATTGCCTGGCGGTAAGACTCCTTTTAAAGGTTCCCAGAGAAGATGCAGGTTTTCAGGATTTTTTGACCGGACATATTCAACCAGTGCCCTGGTATTTAAACAGCTCGTTTGTGCTTCCAGTTTTTAATCCCCTGTGGTATAAAATATAATCTAATTGGAATAATGTCGTAGAAAGAAACATACAAATTCAAACTCATAAATACTTATCGAAATTCATGTGAAGTTCTTTATTGTCTGCGAAGTTTTAAACCTCAGCCGTGGAGTAATACTTGGCACTTTTCTGGTCCCAAGAACAGTTTCGATGTCAAATATCCTTCCTGGATTTTATCTTTCATCCTGACCCCTGGATCTTGCTAATTATATCTTCTAATACATATTATTGGCGTAAATTCATATTCCTTATATTCTTGGCCGCCTTGTCACATAGAACCTCGACAAGTGAGAGCACTTCAACCATCCCATTCACTCAATTTCTGAGCCTCAAATTTGTATCTTTCCTGATCTTGAACAAAATAGCATGCTTTGAGTCTGTTTCAAGGTAGTAGTATCTTTTCCAAGCGTAAGAAAACTTCCATACAAGAACAAGATTTTATTATTTTCAGTTCCTTACCATCCATGGATAGATTTTCAAGAGATACTTTAAATGCATAAAACCTTATCTACCCTTTGAGGATAAACCCGTTATTCTTTTTTATAGCCCGACATCAGAAGATTAATCCTGTTCCGGATGATTAATTACTTTTTATAAAGCAGGAAGAACAAGAAGTAATTTTTGGCTAGATTGAAAGAAAGGAGGACTTTATGGGGAAAGTAATACTAAAACTACCAAACCAACCCACCCAGATCCAATCATAAAAAAACGCTGTCCAAACACAAACATTCCTGATCATAGCTGTTCGTAAACAAATTGGCTTAGAACTAATTAAAACAAGGAGAACATTATGACTACTTTAACAAAGTATTTACAAACTCATTTACTAATAGGTTTGAGTAAAAAGGTCAAGCAAAAAATTAGTTTAAGCAAATTTTTACAGCTCAGATTTAATCTTGCGTTTATATCTTGCCTGCCGGGTTGCTTAATCAAGGGCTATGTATGGCTTTTGGCAAAGCTGTATTTCTTTATTAAACCGGAACTGACAATCGCAGTTAAAAAGCATATTCCGACTGTAATGAAGGCTTACGATAAAAAGCAAGTCAAACAACTTTCAAATAAAGTAATCAAAGGTTTGATAAAGCATTATCAGGAAAAAATGATAAACGGCTTTTTGAAAAAAAACCGACTGAGGGAATATCTCTTTAAAAATATCAGCTTTGATAAAGCCGAAATCCTTCTGAAAGAAGCGCTGAAAGAGGAGAGGGGAGTAATCATTGCCACTGGTCATTACGGCGCCCTGGAATTTTTGCCTATCTTTCTGGCCATGAAGGGATATCCTACTTCAGTTGTGGCTAAATTCTCCTCTGAAAGATTGAAAAAGATAATCATGTCCCGTGCCGAAGAGGATGGGCTTGAGATAATTGTTCCAGGGGATGTTAATAATGTCCTGAGAGCTGCCAGTAATGCCCTCCAGCAAAACCATATTTATATATCCTCGTCTGATGAAGCGGATGAATGGCGCAGGGATAAACGTAACACTATGGAATTCCTCGGCCAGACTCTTCATCCTGACAAGACACTAAAGGTGCTGAGCAAGAGAACCGGAGCTGTACAACTGGTTGGTTTACTGCGTCGAAAAGGCAGTAACAGCTATGAATTTATCCTGGAGAGGATTCCTGATGAATCTGATGAAAAAAACATAGCAATCCTGAAGACCCTGGAAAAATACATCTATCGCTATCCTGATCAATGGTATGAGTGGAATGAATATGATAAGTTTGCCAGTGCAAGCTAACAGGGTGGCATTTCTTTAAACTTCGGGGAGGAAGGCAAAGAAGCCTCTCTCCCCCTTTTCAACTTACATATTTACTGTCTTCCAGCAACGAACCAGATGCCCTTTGCCGATATCTTTAAATTCAACCGTCTTGGTACATCTTTCCTCAAAGAACTGGCAGCGGCCCTGAAATTTACACCCTGGAGGGGGATCAAGGGGACTGGGAACATCGCCTCCAAGGACTTTTAGATTCAGCTTATGATCTGTGTCAATATCGGGAACTGACGCCAGCAAGGCTTTGGTATATGGATGCACTGGATTATTGAAAAGTTCTTCTGCGGCAGCATGCTCCATGATATGGCCAAGATACATGACTGCCACCTGATCACTGAGATAAGCTACAACATTGAGATCATGGGAGATAAAAAGGTAGCTTAGGGCAAGCTCTTCCTGGAGATCCTTTAACAAATTTATTATTTGGGCCTGAATCGAGACATCAAGGGCTGATACCGGCTCATCACAGATAATTAGCCGTGGTTCCACGCTCAGGGCGCGGGCTATTCCAATCCTTTGCCGCTGGCCTCCACTGAATTCGTGAGGATAACGATCCTGATTTCCTGCTGACAAGCCTACTATTTGCAGCAGCTTCCGGACTCTGGCCTTTCGTTCACTTCGTTTAATACCCAGGACTCTAAGACCATCCTCAATTGACTGGCTTGCAGTCATACGCGGGTTGAGGGAACCATAGGGATCCTGGAAAATTATTTGCATCTCCTTTCTTACTGGCAAAAGTTCTTTCTGGGTAAGAGAGGAAATATCTTTTCCATTAAAGATAATCTGTCCTTCATCTGAATCCAGAAGCCTTAGAATAAGTTGTGCCGCAGTGGTTTTACCACAACCTGACTCTCCGACCAGACCAAGGGTCTGCCCTGGTTTGATCTTGAAATCAATCCCATCCACCGCCTTGATATTGCCGGTAGTTTTTTTCAAGAATCCGCTTTGGACCTTGAAATATTTTTTCAGATTTTTGACCTCCAGTGTATTCTTTATCATATCAATTCAGGCCGCGTTCAAAAAGTACAGGACAGCGGCTCATCTGTCCTTCACCGTAATTACACATTCTGGGGAATTGCTCCTGACATATCTGAACAGCCAGGTTGCAGCGGGGATGAAAAGGGCATCCGCTTGCTTTAAAGGCAGGATTAGGAACTGATCCGGGGATACTGATCAATCGTGTTCCCCGTTTTCCCCTTTGTGGAAGAGCTGCCAGGAGACCTATGGTATACGGGTGTCTGGGATTTTTAAATACCTGCCGGGTTGAACCTTCCTCAACAATATTTCCGGCATACATAATATAGATACGATCAGCTACATTTGCCACCACACCCAGGTCATGGGTAATATACAGGATTGACCTGTCTCCATTTTTCTGAAAAGAGTTAAAGAGATGCAGTATCTGAGCCTGGATCGTAACATCCAGGGCAGTAGTTGGTTCATCGGCAATAATCAGTTCCGGTTCACAGGCCAGGGCCATGGCTATCATAACTCTCTGGCGCTGGCCGCCGCTCAATTGGTGAGGGTAGGCATTCAACCTTTCTTCGGGGTCTGGAAGACCAACGTCTTTCAGAAGCTGCAGGCATTTTTGACGCTGTTTGTTTTTGCTTAATCTCTGATGCGTGTGTATGGCTTCTCCAATCTGATCCCCAATGGTAAATACAGGATTAAGAGATGTTAATGGTTCCTGAAAGACCATGGCAATCTGATTCCCCCTGATCTTTTGAAGCTCCGGCTCATTACAGGATAAAATATTTTTCCCGTTAAAGAGAATCTCTCCTTTTACAATTTCTCCTGGCGGGTCAGGAACCAGGCCAAGTATACTTAAAGCAGAAACAGTCTTGCCACAGCCAGACTCTCCAACCAGACATACTGTCTCCCCTTTATTAACATTAAAACTTACGCCTTCCACTGCCCGGGCAATGCCATGGCGTTGGTGGAAATAGACATGGAGGTCTTTAACAGATAAAAGCGGTGAATTTATCATTTAGCCTCTCTCAGCTTGGGATTTAAGGCATCTTTGAGCCCTTCGCCAAAGAGATTAAAGGAAAGGACTACCACCAGGATTGTAATACCGGGAATAAGCGTTAACCATGGAGCGTCAAAGATAAAGCCCTTGCCATCAGACAGAATATTACCCCAGGTTGCATGCGGGGGCGGCACGCCAAAGCCGAGAAAACTGAGACCAGCTTCTGTCAGGATAGCGGTGGCAATTCCTATAGTGGATGAAACCAGAACCGGCGCAATGGCATTGGGCATGATATGCCTGAAAATGATCCTGAAATCGCTGATTCCCAAGGCCTTGGCCGCGGTAACAAAGTCCTGCTCCCGAAGAGAAAGAAATTCAGCCCTCACAAATCGTGTTGTACCCATCCAGCTGGTGAGGCCGATAATAATCATAATATTATAAATACTGGCTGGTAACAGGGCCACAACGGTTAAAATAAGAAAAAAACTGGGAAAACACAGCATAATATCCACGAGCCGCATGATAAGGGTATCAATGGTCACCACTTTAATCATGAGAAATCCGTTCCTGTTCTTTAATTGTTTTCTAAAGATAACTGCCAGCAGGATCAACACATGCCCCAGGATAAGAAGAATGATTCCCTGTATTGGTTCCTTGCTCATAAGTATTGCTCCGGCACTCATAACACAGGTAATCAGACATTGATATAAATGAAGATGCCTATTACCAAAATAGCCTGCGATACCTCCCAGAAAAATGCCGATTATAACAGCCAGTCCCACGGCCACAAAACCGACTGTAAGAGAGACCCAGGCCCCCTGGAGCATCCTGGCAAACAGATCTCGTC
>DAOWOF010000181.1 GCA_030642205.1 Desulfobacteraceae bacterium
GAAGGGGATCTGGAAGGACTGTATCCAACTATAATTATTCGTCCTTAAAATTTAAATAGAGCCTGAACGAAAAAACTGGTTTTCGTTCAGGCTCTATTTAAGCAAATCTCAATGAACTTCAAAAATTATATGTGTAACATCAATTAATAAGTATAATCGTTTTGCCGGACAGGCCTGTAATAACCTTGCTTCCTGTCCCTTTTAGACCTGTTGTATGTGGCAGCAGCTGTGCCTTTTTTAAGGTAAGTTCCCTGTCTGATGATCTACCCATACGATTATCTGTTTTTGAAATTAAAAGCAACTCCTCATCATGCGGGAATAATTCTGCAATAGCCTTTATAACCTGTACATCACATGTAACAAAAAACTCATATTCTTGCAGGTTGTTGCCAAAGAGACCAAACCAGGCTTCAAAGACCAGGTGGACGTGGGATATATCCATAAGTGGAGAACTTGTTGCCCCTGGAAGATACTTTAGGAAATTTTCTTTGGAAGAATCTGCGTCAAACAATCCTGTCAAAGGAGATGATTTCTGCTGCAGGTCATAAAGAAGAGCGTCTGAGTCGGATTGATTCTCTTCCATTTCCCTCGCCAGATGGAGGATAAGGTGCCATTTTATTATCTGTTGATCCAGCTTATCAGAATCTGTTTCCGGATGATTTTTAATCAGTTCCCTGATTTCCCATGGGGTTCCTTCAGATATGTCAGTCGTAACCAGGTTTTGTAAAAACAAAACTGAATCTTTATGTATCCCTTCTCTTATCCAGACACGATATTCTGCCAGAAGCCCCATGAAATCTATTTTGGGCTTCATCTCAGCCAGAGGCTTGCAAATCTTGATATCCAAAGCCTGTTTATCAGCCCGGTCATCCCCAGGTAAAGGATCTTCCATAAACCATGGCTGCATGATTGCTAATTTATCTGTTTGGCTGCTAAGCTTCTGATATGTTAAGTCATTTACAAAAGTATGGGGAAAAAGCACAACTGGTGAATAAAGCAACTTGATAAATCCTCCTTTTGTTCATAGGGACGGGACCAAAATAACTTTTCAAGCCCCATGTCCTGGCAGGCATAATAAATGAAAGAAAATTTGGCGTCCTTCAAATTTAGTTGACACTTTAATTGCTGGATTAAAATTTAATACCTTATGAGTTGTCCAACTTATTTCCAGACAACTCTTTACTATTTCAGCGCTTTTTTAAACATCCCGCAAGCTTAAAGGTTTGTTGGTTAAACCGGCACCTGTATACCACAATCCAGGAATCTAGGATAGCAGGTTATTCTTTTTATTAATTTCCGCTTCTTTTGCGTAATTTCCCAATGCATGGTAACAATTGGCAATATATGGAATAATTTGTGGTGAAGTCTCAAATTCAAGAAAATGGGATAAAGCTTCCTCAAAAGCTCCGAGATTCATATAACTAATCCCCAGACATAAAATCAATTGTTCGTTTTCAGGAAAATATCTTATGGCTTTAAGAAGAATCCTTATTGATTCTTTAAAATCCTTTCTCATTTGCCTGATTATGCCCAGCCCTAAAAATGCCCTTTGATCAGGATAATACTCCAATGACCGTTTAAATAATTTTTCCGCTATTTTTTCTTTATTTTGGATTTCTTCCTTATCCGCATAATCTCCATGGGAGAAGGTCATTCCCAGCCTTGAAAAAAAATCAGAGTGCATGGGATAGAAGGATTTCTCATTTATTAGTTCAACGGAATCGGCATATAGATTGATATTACTATAATAATAACTCCGTAGCTTATGTCCAAAGGCTATAATCATATCTTGAGAAAGCAGGGGATCAGTTTCAAAATACATGATATCTTCAATCTTTTTTTTCCATATGTCATCGGTTATTCCAGTCTTTTTTTGGTAATCGTCATAGAGCGCTGTGCCAGGAAAAAGATCAAGGATATAAAATATAGCGCTCAATGGCTTAATCTCATCTATTAAATCAATTGTTTCCTGGATGGTAGACCATGTTTCACCTTTTAAACCATAAATAAAATATGCACGGGACAAGATCCCATATTTAGTGGTCATCCGGAAGGCCTTTTTGATCTGTTCATCTTCAATTTTTTTATTCAGGATCTGATATCTGATCTTTTCTGAGCCACTTTCCACACCATAACTGATCTGAATACAGCCTGCCCTTCTCATCCAGGATAAAATTTCTTCATTAACATAATCAACCCGTGAAATTGCGGCCCATGTTATGTTAAGGTCTTTCTCTATTATTTTTTGGCAAATCTCTATCACCCGTTTCTTATTAATGGTAAAAGTATCGTCTGAAAAATAAAAAAAAGAGACTCCTTTCCGTGAAAGAAGTTCCAATTGTTCTACGAAATAATCGGAGGAATGAAACCTTACTTTGCGACCCCAAAATTTCGGTGACCCACAAAAGCTGCAATTTCCAGGACATCCACGGGTAGAAGAAAGATGCTGATAAGTGAAATACCTGGCCGGGACAGGGAGTTCATCGAGGTCTTCAATGTAAGCAGCCGGTTCGGTTTTGATTGCCTTGCCATTTTTATTATATGCGATCCCTTTAATCTCGGAAAGCTTATTATTAGCAGGATTTTTTAAATATTCAACTAGACCTAAAAAAGGGTATTCTCCCTCTCCTATCACCAAAAAATCAATTTCCTTGAAATTTTCTAAAAGATGCTTCCAGAGAAAAGTCGCGCCAATCCCCCCAAATATTATTTTTATTCGTGGATTTATCTGTTTGGCAGTTCGTGCTATTTCTATACCGCCCCAACGATTTGCCTGAAGAATAGATAAGCCAATAATATCAGGTGCTTTTTCAAGCAGTCCCTCTTTTATTAAATGGGGGGCTTTGTTAATATCATGCCAGTTCAGGATTTCCACATCATAATTATTTTTCTTTAAAATGGCCCCAATATAATATAGCCCAATGGGCAGTATGCTTGTTTCTTCCCCATAGAGACGATCTTCAATACAATATGGATAAATCAGGAGTATCTTCATTTTTACGACTATTCAACCTTTTGAATTTGAACTGTATTATTCCTGTTAGAATCGAGGCAACATCTCTTTCAAATCTTTTAGTTCATGACAGCCAAGAATCCAGGCACTAAAAAGATAAACAATAATACCGATTATAATGATGACAAATAGTCCTGCTGTCAAAGAAAGGATTCCAAAGCCGGAATTTATAATAAGCCATTTGGCATGTAGAAAATAAATTATTAATCCCATGATAATAGCAGCCATAATGTGTTTCATGATTTTTCCTATAAAAGGCATACTATGGTGCCATGGAAGCTTTTTACCAAGGAAAAAAAACAACAAAAAAAATTGAGACATGGAGGAAAGAGACAGGGCAAGGGCAATCCCGCCATGACGTAAGGGCCCGATAAGGAGCAGAGCAAATAAAAGATTAAGAAAAAAGGTAATGATTGCGATTCTTACCGGAGTCTTTGTATCCTGGAATGCGTAAAAGGCTGATAGCAAAATCCGGTTGCAGGCAAATGACCATAGACCGATAGAGTAGTAAAATAATGCTTTATTTGTCATCAAGGTTGTAAAAGTATCAAAGGCTCCACGTTCAAAAATAATCATAATAATGGAATTACCGAGGATCATAAGACCCGCCGTTGAAGGAATACATATAAATAAAATCAATCCAAGAGAGTGTTTCAATGTGGATGAAAACTCATCAAACTCCTTAAGAGTCACTTTTTCTGTAAGGGCGGGGAGAGCCGCTGTACTTATGGCTATCGCAAATACCCCCAGAGGGAACTGGACGAGACGGTCTGCATAGTATAACCAGGAAATACTTCCTTCCTCCAAAAAAGATGCCAGAAAGGTTCCGATATAACTGTTTAACTGATAGACGGCAGAACCAAGGATGGCGGGTAACATTAACCTGCCTATTTTTTTTACACCGGGATGAGACGGTCTCCAAAGAGGCTTAAATACAAATCCTGCCTTTATTACAAACGGTATCTGAAGAACCACCTGAAAGATTCCGCCAATAATAACGCCAATGGCAACTCCTATAATCGGCTCTTCAAAAAAAGGTGAAATTAAAAAGATCGCCCCGATAATCCCCAAATTCAGAAAAATCGGAGCGGCAGCTGGAGCCGCGAATTTTCTCAGTGAATTAAGGACTCCCATGAAAAACGCGACAAGGCTAATAAAAAATATATAGGGAAAGGTGATCATGGTAAGCAAGACGGTAAGTTCATACTTCGCCCCTGAGCTGCCAAAACCAAAGGCCTGAAATTTCACAATCCAGGGGGCCAGAATTATTCCGGCAATGCTGATAATCGTCAAAATAATGGCAAGGATTGTCAAGACAATCCTTGCCATATCAAAGGCATCCTGCCTGCCCTTTTTATTGAGATATTCGGTAAAAACCGGTATAAAGGCCACAGTAAGAGATCCCTCAGCAAAGAGTCGTCTCAATAGATTCGGGATACGAAAGGCAACAAAAAAGGCATCAGCGGCCAGGCCTGCGCCAAAGAATCTGGCGACTATCACATCCCTGACCAATCCTAAAATACGGCTTAAAAAAGTGAAAAAACTAACCACTCCAGCATCATGGCTTACTTTATTGTTTTCTGATTTACTCAAGGGTATCCTATAGTTTCTATAGTTTTAGTTTTTAGGAGTTTATCCAGGATGAAGTGAAGAAAGAGTAAGGATTTTATAGCCTTGTTTCGTTAAAAAAACTTCAATTTCATTGGGAAGACGATTCTCTGTGGCAAAGACAGACGTTTTGTCAGTGTCCAAAAAAATGAGACCTGGAACAGATATCTGAATATTACGATCATTTTTTCTGGCAGAACACCAAAAGGTTGGGACAGGGACAATACGACTGCCAATAAATTCAAGCGTTTTAGATGCTATATTTAGAGGTTTCTTTTCATCTGCGAGAGATAATATCCGGAATTGATGTTCTTCTAATAAGGCGATAACATCAGGATCAAGGCCGGATAGGTCTATAATCGCATCTATGCCTTTTATTCTCAGGAAAAAATCCGCCTGGATTATAAGTTTAAAA
>DAOWOF010000270.1 GCA_030642205.1 Desulfobacteraceae bacterium
AATCAAAAGATCTTGAATTCGTGGGGTTATAAGGCCAGACCAATAGAAGAGATAAAAGATCTACTACCAGAGCCTCATTATAATATGTATTCCAGGCCTGAAGAATGGGGAACCTTTCGTATTAATGAAACCGCATGGGAACCAATAAAACCCAGGGGGTCTATGTGGGACAAATTTATGGCTCAAACCGAGAAGAATAAAAAAGAAGTTTATCTTGATGAAAAGAATTGGTTGAGGAATTATCATTATGGAATTCCTTTCCCAATAATAGATAAAGAGGATCCAAAGGCAGGATATAAATGTGTGTGGAACTATTTTAAACGGTATCAGGATAATGATAGAGTAGTGAGAATTGATATTACGGTTACAGACCGTAATAGCCAGACAAGACATAATATTCTTCTGAACCGAAGATTACAGATGTCTGGCAGAACCAGACCTGATAATGCTACTGAGAATGGGAGATATAAAGATAATCCAAAGAACTATGATTTTATGTATGCCTGCCCTTTTGTATCACCCTATAATCTAAGAGGCACAATATCCTTATATTACCGTTATGATGATCCTGACAGGGACGATGGCATGTGGGTCTATATTCCATCTATTCGACGTATAAGAAGACTTTCAACAAATCAACATCAGGACAGAACGCCTGGTGGAATGGACTGGACATGGGATAATACCGAAGGATTTGAAGGCAGTGTCACACGATTCAATATCCTCTATCTTGGAACAAAAGAACTCCTGATGCCTATTATTGCTCATTCGCATTCTTATTGGGATTGCTCCAAGGATAGCTGGTTAAATGGAAATGATCAATATTATCAGCGCAGGAATACTCATGTTGTTAAACTAGTGTATAAAAATCCAATTAATATGACGGAAATGATTCTTTATCTTGACCCATTGCTTTATTCAGCCTGTTATTCTGTTGATAAAGATATGAAGGGACGAGAGTGGATTATTCAGCTAATTACTCAGGGAAGAGATAAACACTGGTTCTATACAATGTATAATGATTATGCAATAGATATTCTAAGAAAACACGCGTCTCGCGCTAATTTTGCCTTTTCGGGAAGCGAGGATCTCAGAATACCTTCTTTAACCATGGATAAATTGAAAAAGGAATTTTTATCCCGATAATCTTGTAACCACATTATAAAATTTTTGGACTAATATCTGGTAACCGGGTAAAAAGTTGCTTTGTATCTTTTTACCCGGCAGGGGAGTGCCTTCCCCATCCTCTATCTAGGATAGAGTAATTTATCAATTACTAACTTGGCTGCTAAATAATACTGCAAATTAATTTTACCATTTTTATAACTATTCACCTAATATCCACAGCAACACTAATCTGATTAAACCATTAAATACTTACCTAATAGGTCGTAAAGAAAGAATTTGCTAAATCATAAGTATGTAATGATACGCTAGAGAATTCTACAAATAGGTTCTTTCTTAATGATCTCTAAGGTTCAAACAGGTTCAAAGTTTAATCAGATCAGTATTGTGTGTCTGAAATCAGCATCCTTGAAATAGCGGAATAGTGCCCCTTTTTTTTATGTAAGGAAGAGTCGATATTTTCAGAAATAATAACTTTAACTGCCAGAAAAATGACAGACGAATAATATCTTCTTAACATTTAATATCACTTATACTTTCATAAATAAAACAGGAGGCCTTTTGCTAATGAAAAAAACTATTATTTTTTATTTTCTTTTTACTATTTCCTTATTGTTTTTTTTCCAGAACTCTCTTTTTGCCGCATTTAGAACAGGTTTACCCCATGATCCCAATTGGCTGGTGGATGAAGAGATCTCAGCGTATTGCGAAGGCTGGAATAAAGGACATATCCTTTGTAAACCACCAAGAGGTGGCTATAATGAAATAACTGAAAATCAAAAAATTCTAAACTCATGGGGTTATAAGGCAAGGCCTATGGAAGAGATAAAGGATTTACTTCCGGAACCTCAGTATAATATGTATGCTGATCCTGATGCCTGGGGAACAATGCGCATAAATGAAACTGCCTGGGAGCCTGTAAAACCACGAGGGTCTATGTGGGAAAAATTTATGGCGCAAACAAAAAAGAACAAGAAAGAAGTTTATCTTGATGATAAAAAATGGCTTCGTAATTATAAATATGGAATGCCATTTCCTGACCTGGATGAAAATGATCCAAAGATCGCCGTTAAACTGATCTGGAATTATTTCAAACGATATCAGGATAATGACAGAACAGTAAATATGGATATTACAACCAAGGACCGCAGGGGTAATGAGAGGCATAACCTGTTGACGAATAGACGCCTGCAGCTAAACGGCAGGACGAAGAATGATGAGCATACTGTGGATGGAGTGTATAGGCCTAATCCCAAAAATTATGAATTTATTTATACCTCTCCTTATGTGGCCCCTTATAATCTGCGTGGAACCATTGCAATGTATTACCGCTATAATGATCCTGACAAGGACGATACTATGTGGGTCTATATTCCTTCCATCAGAAGGATTCGACGATTATCAACGGCACAGCATCAGGATCGGGTTCCTGGTGGTCTGGACTGGACCTGGGATAATACTGAATGTTTTGAAGGCAATGTGACCCGGTTTGATTTTACCTATATGGGAAGAAAAGAGATGCTGGTAGCGGTAGTTGCTCATTCTCATACCTATTGGGATCCTACAAGCTGGATGAATTGCAATGATCAATATTACCAGCGCAGGAATTGTTATGTTGTAAAGGCAAAGTATAAAAACCCAATAAATATGACTGAGATGATCCTCTATTTTGATCCATTGCTGTATACATGTCCATGGTCTGTTGACAGGGACATGAAAGGTCGTGACTGGATTATCCAGATAGTAACCCAGGGAAGGGATAAGCATTGGTTCTATGCCATGTATAATGATTATGCCATAGATATACTGAGAAAACATGCATCCCGGGCACAGTTTGCATTCTCTGGCAGCGAAGATTATACGATTGAGGATCTTTCCATGGAGAGCATGAAAAAGGAATTTTTATCCCGATAGTTATTCTTTATGTCCTTTAAATTAAGTAGTGATTTTTTCAGGAGCCAGGAAGTAAGGTTCTCTGAAAAATCACCACTATGCCTGAAAG
>DAOWOF010000244.1 GCA_030642205.1 Desulfobacteraceae bacterium
ACTAATTCCATAATATCACCCCCATATTATGTGCTCTCCCCGGGCGATAATAAATTATAATACAAATAGATCCATACGGTCTGAAAGTTCTGCTGCCTGAGTCACACAAGCAGGGTTCTTCTCATTACCTGATTTCCATGCGTTTTTCTATCCTGCCCATCTTGATTTGATGTATATCATGATTGCTTTAGCTGATTCATAAGGAGAAAGGAGATCCGAAGCCAATTGAAGCTCAGGATTTTCAGGCTCGTCATAGGATGCAGAGATGCCTGGCAATTGTCCCTTCAACTTGCCTTGAACTGCCTTTTTATACAGATTCTTTTCCACGACCTGATTTTGGCGTAATGTCTCGCGCGTTTTGCATGTTTCAAGAGGGCATTTTACATGAATTTCAGCAAATTCAGCAATCAATTGTCTGGCTAAATCCCTGAACTCCCTTTTATTTCCAGTTGCATCTATGATTACGTTTTTCCCACACTCCTCCACGAGGAGTTGGGCCATCAAGGCCAGGGAACGATAGACAAGTGATCGTTCTTCATCAGTATATCTTGGCTCTGGTGTCAGAGTTTTTCTGATCAGATCCATGCTAAGGGTTATGGCTTTAAGATCCAATTCCAGCAGCATTTGCTCAAGTTCTTTGACTATTGTGCTCTTTCCAGAACCTGGTAAGCCTGTAATCCAGAGACAAAAGTTCATTTTTCCTCAATGTAATTCATGATTTGTTCTATTTCGAATTGTTTTGTTTCCAGAACCGAATGGCCAAAATTAAGCAATCTTCTCTTTGTCTCAATCCTGTCATCGGGATAAAATTTTGGGTTGACGATGACAAGAATTCTGAATGCGAAAAAGGGCTGTATCACATGGAATATGCCGTGGTCATTTGTATCTTTGATATAGGATTTCAGGAATTCTCGAAAGAGATCCGCAAAAGGCCCCATAAAGGTCCCTGTCTCCTTGATGGCATAGTGGATATAATTGACTCCCAGGCATGATACATCATCGGCCGCCTCTCCCCATGAGCCTCTTGATCGGTCAAGAAGGGTAAAGTCGTCCCCCTCAAACCATAGATTTCCGGGATGATAATCCCCGTGCACACTGCATAATCTTTCGTTTTTATCCCTGATTTTTCCCCACCATGAAAGGCATTTTCCAGCGTATTCAACAAGCTCGGAATCTGTGGTAAATTCCACCCTGTCATAGGTGTCAATAATACCCATAATACATTCCCCGTGGCCTATGAGTTCACGTATTCTCCTTCTGTAAAGGGATCTTGCGTTTTCACCTCTGTATGTTTTAGCATGGATTTGAGCAAGGAAATGGCCAAGCATTTGAGCCCTTTTTATATCTACGTCCATAAGCCTGTTCCGCTTCAGGATCGTATCCAGGTCCTGGAAATAGGGTGTCCCTTTTGCCTCATTCATAAAGATATAAAACTCCCGGGCGTCCTTGAGAGATATTAGCCTGTCCGGGCCTTCCCCTACCACATCCACGGCCCTTATGTGCTTTTCCATCTTATTATAATCGTCATTCGCGAGGAGTAAAACCTGTGCCCTGTCTGAAAAATGATTATGACCGAAGTCGGAGGGGAACAGGGTTTTCATAATTAAACGTTTTTCTTCGGTGGCAGTCCTGAATTTTATTAGGTAGGCAACCCCATGCATCCCTTTGCCAAGGCGCCCCATTTCCATTAATTTGGTATCCGGGCCAAAATGTTCTTTCAAATAGCTTTCAACTTTCGTATTAATGTGCATGAAAAATCCTTAGGAAAGCAGTTTTATATTTTCCTTATCATCTACCTTTTGTATCTTAGGTAAAACCAAAGTAAAGACCGAGCCCTTGCCCAGTTCACTCTCCACGAAAACCCTTCCGCCATGGCCCTCCACAATGGTCTTTACTGCTGCCAATCCTAAACCAAACCCTTCTGATTCCATTTTAGTCTGACCCTGATGAAAGGAATCAAAGATATATGGGAGTTGATTGTATTTTATGCCAATCCCTTCGTCTTTCACTTTGACAATTATCTTCTCGGTAGTTTCATTAGTTGATATGGTAATTACTCCCTTTCCCTCTGAGAATTTGATTGCGTTGTCCAGAAGATTTGTAAAAACCCTGCGTAACTGGCGGGTATCAGCCTCGATAATGGGCAGTTCCTCCTCGTTCTGCAGCACTAGTTCGATTCCTGATTGTGATGCTTTCAGCCAATAAAAATCCAGAACTTCCATTAATTCTTTATCAAGAGAGGTGGCGCTGAAATTTAATTTTAATTTTCCTGTCTGCAACCTGGAAAATTCTAAAAAATCGTTGACCAGGGATTCAAGCTTGTCTGATTCGTCTTTGATAATAGCAAGATATCTTTTCTCTTTTTTTCCGTCAATCGGCCCTCCTTTTTTTAAAAGCCGAAGGGCAAATCCTCCGATAATGGTGAGAGAGGACTTCATATCATGGGCGACCATGGAGACAATATTCTCCTTTTCCCTCTCTAATTTTTTTAAATGCGAAATATCCTGCAAGGACTCTACACACCCAATGAGGGATCCTTTATCATCAAATAAGCCTGCCGTACTTATCCTGACCGGAATAGTTTCGCCCCTCTTATTTACAATAGTTGTAGCCGCGAGGGAGACAGGCTTATGGCTATGGAGAACTGTTGTTAATGGGCAATAAGCCTTACACATGCCACATTGGAGTATTGTTCCGCAATATTGACCTAAGGCCTCTTTTAAAGAATACCCTGTCAATCGTTCAGCACATGGATTAAAACCGGTAATATTTCTATCCGCGTCGACCGTGATAACTCCAGTAGGAAGGCTGTCAATTATAAATCTGTAGAATGCCAGGTCAGAACAATATTTGCATTCCTCTTTCACCATACCTGAATTCTTGTTGACCATGAGACATCCTCCGGATATATGGTTTGACATTTAGCTTTCAATCAGTTGTATATTTTGATTTTACTCGATAAAAACAAACCACCTTCCGATTGCCAGGGAACTAAAAAAAATAATTTTTTATATACAAGATATCCTATAATATATTAATGTATGGTGTATAATTATGTTAATAATCTTTTAATATAATATCATATGCCGATATCATTGGCAATGAGTAGATATGTTTAAAATAAAAATTCTATCTTTTACAATCCTTCAGTTCTTCACGACCATGCGGGAAAATCTATATTGTTCAATATGCTTTTTTAGACGGTGGATTTGGGGGATTCATGGATATCTGATATAAGGTGTCAATATATTGTGATTAAATGGCGCAGGATACATATATGTGGCACATGGTTTCTTATATCAAATACCCAGGAAAATCCTTTTGGCCTTGACAACTACCTGTTTTCCAAATACGATTATTTTCTTTGACTGTGCAGGTGAAATTTTACAGATAAAGGCAGGTAAATTACCGTTTGAAATTTGAGTCAGTTACTATGAAACGGATTTTATCAAAACAAACTTTTGACAATTACCTGTTCGATCTTAACCCAAATAGAGTTGCAGTAAATATATTTTTTTGCCCGGCCTTATGTTAATTTTAACATAAGGCCAAGGATACTGAGATGCGTGATTTTGAAGCCCTTTTAAACGGATCAGCCAATGCCCATGGCCATCTTTGCCCAGGACAGGTAATAGGCGTGCGTATGGCTATGCTGGGCTGTGATCTGATTGGACTGGACGATCC
>DAOWOF010000020.1 GCA_030642205.1 Desulfobacteraceae bacterium
GTCAAAATCCATAACAGCTTGTTCATATTGGCCAAATTTTGCCAAAGCCACGGCTGCCTCAAAAATGGCAATCTCCTTGCTTTTTGAAATCGAAAAAGATTTTCGTATTAATTTTTGTATATCCGCGGAAAGTTCAGGAGGCTTTGCTTCTTGAGAAAGCTCAGCCAATTGTTTGTCAATATCTATAATATGGTCATTAATTGTTTTTATCTTTTTCTCGTTTTCTATGCTTTTTTCGATATTTTTTATGATTCTAAGTGCTTGAAGGTATGTTTCTTTTGATTCCTTGTATAATCCATGTTTACGATATAGTTCAGCTTCCTTTAATAATAACTGCTCCTTAGATTGATCTGGCATTTTGTTCTCCTTCATCTGAATTGGGATATTGTTTTGAAAAATATAGCAAAAACTATACCTATTAATGATTTGGAACATTTCCATCTAACGACATTGACACTCTTCAATAAAGTTATGTATTTTATATATGATGGACGCATAAAAAGTTCATCAACATGGTAAGTGTCTGCGAAGGTGCAGGGCAACTTTTTATAAGGTAATCTGTATTGGAAATGGAAAGACAACGATATTTTATCCAAACTTTTTCAGGAAAGCTTTAGAAAGGGGATCTATTATGAAAATTCTAGTTTGCGGCAAGGGTGGAAGTGGCAAAAGCACCATTTGTATCCTTTTGGCCAAATCCCTCCAAAAATGTGGTTTTAATATTTTATTAGTAGATACTGATGAATCAAATTATGGTTTACACCGCCTGATGGGAGTTCTTCCATCGAAGAACCTCATGGACAATCTAGGTGGCAAAAAAAAATTTAAGGAAAAAATTAATCCCACCTATCCTTTACTTTCAGGAGAATCTATTTTCCCTGATAAAATGAAGATTTCGGATATTCCAAAGGAATCCCTTGTACAGTCTGAAGGACTGAATTTGCTAGTGATAGGAAAGATTCATGACTTTGGTGAGGGATGTGCATGTCCAATGGGAGTCCTTTCAAAAATGATTCTCTCAAAACTGGTTATTGACGATGGCGAAATAATTATTGTTGATACCGAGGCAGGTATCGAACATTTTGGCAGGAAAGTAGATGCGGAATGTGATCTTATTCTTAGTGTAGTGGACCCAACCTTTGAGTCATTTTTGCTTAATAAAAAAATAAAAGATATGGCTGAAAAGGCCTGTATTCAATATCATTCAATATTAAATAAGGTAACCAATGATGTAGAAGGCATAATGTTAAAGAATGTTGATCAAGACAAGGTCATAGGCAAAATTCCCTATAATAATACACTTTTTATGGAAAACCTCAAAGGTGAACAATTAAAAATCAGCATCCCTGAAATGGATAAGATTTCAGGGATAATTACAAACATAATAAAAAGATAATATCCTAAGGGCCGGGGACGAAATGCAAAACCAATACACCTTTTGACGGCATTTTTCTTGCATCAAAAAAGCTATATCTCTCGTATAAATTGAAACTGGCTTTTAGGGAAACAACTTAAATGAGCAATCTTAATAAATTTGATATTGGGTCAAATGTTGCAGATTCTACAATAGAAGTGTTTGATACGATGCTCTCCATTGGCCTGAATCTTTCTGATAATGATGCCATAAAGATTGATGAGGGAGAGCGAATTGTTGGAGCCGTCAATGTTGCTGGGAAAGTCTTGGGAACAATTTTAATAGAAGTATCACGTGAGTTTGCCAGGATAATGACAGCCTCCATGCTGGATATAGAACCTGATGAAGTTGAAGGGTTCGACGATATCAAAGATTTAATCAGCGAAATATGTAATATTGTGGGTGGAAGTCTGAAATCAAGTTTTTGTGATGCGGATCTTATTTGTGAGCTTTCTCCCCCATCTTTTACCACAGGAAATGATTTTATTATTAATCCGTCTAATACGGAAAGGCTTGAACGTTATGTCTTTCTACATGATAAACATCCGGTAATTATCCAGGTTGGAGTAAGTTTTGATGAGAATTATATACCCTATAATGAAGACGAAGAAGATAAAGCACGTCGAGTAGAAGATGTTGATGTTAATGAAGTGCTGGATTTTGATATCAAATCCAATACTATTGAATCAACCATTGATCTCTTTGACACAATGCTTTCAGTCTCTCTCATCCACAATGATATGCCCACCGAATTTCCTCAGGATTTAAAACGAATTGTAGGCTCGGTCAGTCTTATTGGAATCTTGATGGGGAGAATAAATATTCTGGTAAGTCATGACCTGGCCGCAGAGATGACCGCTTCAATGTTGGGGATGGAACCGGATGATATTGATGAAAGCGATGATATACAAGATGTTATCAGTGAAATATGTAACATTATAGGAGGAGGAATTAAATCCAAGTTATGTGATGTTGGACTAATCTGTTCCTTATCCCCGCCCTCCTTTACAATGGGAAGTGATTTTGCTATTGAGTCACAAGAAATGTTAAAATATGAGCGTTTTGCCTTTGAATATAATGAAGAAATTATTCATGTCGAAGTGGGACTTAAACTGGCAGAAGGCTCACAATTAGACAAAAATGGGCCAGTAAATGAGGTTCTGGATAACGCAAAAATAGCTCTTGATTCCCAACAGGCAATAGATGATCTTTTGGCTGATGAGACCAAGGAAAAAAATACCGCAAAACAGGAGATTAAACCAGAGGTATCCGAAGAGGATCAAACCTCACGTAACCTTGATCTTATTCTTGATATCCCGGTTGAAATTACAGTTGAACTAGGTCAAACAAAGATGAAATTAAAGGATTTATTAAAGATCTGCCAAGGCTCAGTTATTTCATTTTTAAATATCACAGAAGAACCCGTGGATATCCTTGTAAACGATACCTTAATTGCAAAAGGAGAAGTTATAGTTGAAAGAGAAAAATATGGCGTTCGTATCATTGAAACCATTAGCAGGATGAAACGCTTAAAAATACTCAAATAAATTCAGATAACTGGAGACCCGATGATCATGTCTTTTTCTATCTTTTCAATCTTTACAGGGAGAAGACAATTTTCTAATTTATGATCTGTAGTAAAGAGTACAGGTAAATAGTTATCAGTTAGCCCTCGCATTATTTTTTTCTTTTTCTGATACCAGCCTTCAGGAATCACTTCGAATATATTATTCAGGCAAGTATTATAAAAACATGTTTTTTTTCTTTTACTTAGTTCTCTTAACTCAAATGCCCTCTTTTTAATTACACTATGTTCAACCTGCTGTTTAAAACTTGCAGCTGGCGTTCCGGGTCGGGCTGAAAAAGGGAATACATGTAAATAGGAGAGCGGTAATTCCTGGATAAATGAGCAGGCATTATTATGAGCCAAATGGTCTTCTCCAGGGAATCCGGCCATAATATCAGCGCCAATAGCTGCATGAGGAATCAGAGAATATATATTATTCACCAGCTTTTCAAAATGAGAAAGAGTATATTTACGGTTCATCCTCTTTAATATCTTGTCATCACCACTTTGAAGAGAGATATGAAAATAGCGGCAAAGATATTTTTCAGCGGCGACCATTTCAATAAGATCCGAATCTATCTCATGGGGATCAAGAGAACTTAACCTTATACGAACAGGAATCTTTTCACGAATAATTATCCTGATAAGTTTATTAAGGCTTAAGTTTCCCGGAAGATCAATGCCATATTTCCCCAAGTGAATACCGGTTAAAGTTATTTCCTGGTAACCCTTTTTGGCCAAGGCTTCAATCATAATCAAGACCTTATCGGGAGGCAGGCTTCTATAAGGGCCTCTGGCAAAAGGAACAATACAATAGGTGCAATAATTTTGACATCCATCCTGGATCTTTAAAAAGGGTCTTGAGCGTTTTGAAAAGCCTTTAATTGGCAAAAACTCAAAAGGCATATTTGGTTTGAAATCACCTGATAATATACGCTTGTCATGTATCTCATCTGTTTTACAGAGGATATTTGCCAATCTTCCCTTCGCTATATTACCGGCAATTACAGAAACCCCATCTATGCGTAAAAGCTCATCCGGATAGACCTGCGCATAACAACCAATAGCAGCTACTAATCCGTTATGATTTTCCCTGATAACCTTTCTGATCTCCTGCCTTGATTGATGGCCAGCCTTTTGGGTAACAATACAGGTATTGACGATAACCAGATCAGCCTTCTCCTGATTATCTACCTGATGCCAGCCATTATTAAGGAATGTTTCTTCCAGAAAGACCGATTCATATTGATTAACCTTGCAACCTAAGGTAATAATTTTAAATGTTTTTTTATCCATATCATAAATATTCTGAAAACCATGTTTATTTTCCTGTAACCCTATGCTGCCAATCCGAGATAAAATCCAATCAAAAAATTACCCGATAATAAATGTTATTCTGATAGCCATCAATATAATCATATATCTGCTGCAACTATCACAAGGTTAAAAGCTGAACCAATTTATAATCATTGATTTTTTACATCCTCTGCAGACTTGCATCAGGGTTTCCCCCCACCCTCCTGTTTTTCATCATTAACTCCAGGCAGTTGAATCAAGACAGTTGTGCTCTTTCCTTGTTTACTTCTGATAGTAATTGTACCATTATGATCCTTAATAATCTTTCGTACCAGATTTAATCCCATCCCTGCTCCGGAAACCTTTGTAGTAAAAAAAGGTTCAAAAATACGGTCAAGATCCTCATTCGCAACTCCCCTGCCATTATCTTCTATTTCTAAAGCCACATGGTTATCTTCCATTCTGGTAGATCTAAGGCTTAAGATTCCACCTATATCCATGGCCTCTATTGCATTGGAAATAATATTTGATAAAGCAAGAATCATATTTTTCCTGTTTACGTTCATTTTTGGCAGCTTAGGTGAATAATACCTTGTAACCTTGATTTTTTTAGTCTCCAAAGCTTCTTTTGTTTCCCATAGTGATGCATCTAGCAGAGAAGCTGCCTCCTCCTTACTTCTTCTTTTACTTGATATTATTTTAAATTCACATAGTTCCATGACCATATTTTCAAGGCGCTTTGTCTCTTTAAGGATTATCCTTGCATACCTCTTCCTGGGATCGTTTTCTGGTGTATCATTATATATCCTGCGAGCAAAGCCACCAATTGAAACAACAGGATTACGTACTTCATGGGCAACTCCTTCAACCACCCGATCCATCGCCTTTATCTTCTCTTCTTCCAAATAACGTTTATTATGTGCCCTTTTTTTCAGTAAAGCAGAAACCCTTGTAAGTAACTCCCGTGAATTTATGGGCTTTATCATATAATCATCAACCCCGAGATCAAAACCCTTCAATTTATCTCCAATATCCCCCTTGGATGTCATCAGGATAATTGGAATATCTTCTGTAGCTTTATTTTTTTTCAGTATCCTGCATACGGTAAAAGCACTCATTTTCGCAATGCCAATATTGAGGATAATCAAATCCGGACGTTTTGCCATAGTTAGTCTGACTGCCTGCGCTCCATCGAATCCTTCTATAACATCATATCGTTCCGCTTTTAATCGGGTGCTAATAAAACTAAGGTTAACTTTATTATCATCTATAACAAGAATTGTCCTTTGCATAACTTGCCTTTTTGTAAAAAGTTATTTATTACACATCTCATTTGTAAGTATAATTGATTCTTGACACAAAACAATCTATTCAATATATTCCATCTAAGAAAAAGATCCTTTTATTGTAGCTTTTGGGATTTGTTAATATACTCTTCTTCTATATCATTTCAAAGAGTAGATTTGGCTGAAATAATATATTTTTTTTGTAAAAGTGTTTAGCTGCTTTATCTGACATTGAATTATATGATTTTGAATGCCTTTTACGAATTTATTTTTTCAGCTGTCCCATGATATTTTTTTAAACACCATTTCCAGTAAGTCCGTGTGAAACAATATTAAATCATCTTTTAACCAATTTGGCAGGTGGTAAAATTTTAATCCTCAAAATATCCAATGTATTCCTGCGGTTAAAATTTTGATCTTCCTTGACCTTGACAGATAAGTGCAGTCTTCGAAAAAATCTGATTTTCATTCAGATACTACTTAATCAATTTCATTTTCCATTTCCCCCAAAAAAATATTTTATCTTATAAACCATCAAACAAAAATACAAAGAGGATAAATAAAATGGAAGATATGTTAAGAATCATCGAAAAAGTGGAAGTAAGAAGAAAAAAATTAATGGAGGGAGGAGGCCAGAAGCAGATTGACAGGCAGCATTCCCGAGGTAAATTAACAGCCAGGGAACGTATTGATCTATTATTGGATGATGGATCTTTTAGAGAATATGATTTATGGCGAAAACCCAGAATGACAGGCTACGATATAGATGCGAGAGACCTTCCAGGGGATGCCGTTGTCTCTGGTTCTGGTACAATTAATGGACGACACGTATATGTGTATTCCCAGGACTTTACTGTCTTAGGTGGGACCATGGCGACTATCCATGCCAAGAAAATTATAAAGATCATGGAAGATGCCCTAAAGATGAGGGTGCCAATAATTGGATTTATTGATTCAGGTGGTGTCAGGATACAGGATTTTATAAATGCTGATCTCGATGATACCTATGCCAAGATTTTTTACCTTCACACAATATTGTCTGGAGTTGTCCCTCAGATCTCTCTGCTGGTAGGACCATGCGCTGCCGGGGCAGCTTATTCACCAATGCTCACCGACTTTCTTGTTATGGTTGATAAAATCAGTCATATGTATATTGCATCACCGGAATTAATAAAATCTGTAGGTGGCGGAGAAGTATCAGTAGAAGAAATAGGAAGTCCCAAGATGCACGCAGAAGTTAGTGGTGTCAGCGATATAACAGCCGTGGATGATAAGGATGGCATTAAAAGGGCACAGGAATTATTGGCCTTTTTGCCTTCAAACAACAAAGAACTCCCTCCAGTCAAAGAGACAACGGATGATCCTGATAGAAAAACTGATGAACTTTTAACGATTGTTCCGGTAAACACACGTAAACCTTATAATGTGTGCAAGGTGATTGAAGTAATAGCGGATGATAATCATTTTCTGGAAATCAAAAAAGATTATGCCAAAAACATGGTAACAGGTTTTATTCGACTGGGTGGCTTATCTGTTGGCGTTGTGGCTAATAACCCTTATTGGCTGGGCGGGGCTATTGATATCAATGCCGCTGACAAAGATGCGAGATTTGTCCGACTCTGTGATTCATATAATGTCCCTATTTTGTTTCTTGTTGATAACCCTGCTTATTTACCTGGAAAAGGACAGGAAAGAGGAGGGATTATCAGACATGGCGCAAAAATATTACATGCTGTTTCAGAAGCAACAGTACCTAAAATAACCCTTTGCATGAGAAAAGGATATGGTGGTGGACTAACCGCAATGTGCCCAAGGGCAATGGGATCTGATCTGGTCCTGGCCTGGCCTACAGCTGAATTAGGTTTGATGGGGGCAGAAGGAGCCGTCAGCATAATTCATCGCAAGGAAATTAAGGCCGCGGAAAATCCGGATGAAGTCTTCAAAAAAAGGCTTGATGAGTGGAATAAAACAGCCGGTGAATTTCCCTTTCAAGCAGGAGCAACTGGCTGGGTGGAAGATATTATAGACATTCGGGATACAAGATCAATCCTTATAGAGGGCTTTAAAAGGTTTTTAGGTAAAACTGTAGATAGACCCTGGAAAAAACATGGGAATATTCCTCTTTAGGTAAATCTTGCTTATAATCCTGATAGATTCATGATAAGTATCACATTTCGCATCTCATCTTCAGGCAATCTTTGTCCGATCCTAAATTTGAGCGCCGAATGCAAGGCTTATTTTGTGACAGATCCTAAGTAAAAACAACAAAGGTCCACCTTAAAGAATTCAGGTGGACCTTTGTAATTAAAATTTAAGGGACAATTTGAAAAATCATTCATTCTGCCCGGGAGGCACAGATCAAAGCTTTAGTTCCGCTCTCTCGATTATCTGATCCTGCACAGGATTAGTAAGGTCGACAAAAAAGGCTGAAAATCCTGCAACTCTTACCACAAGACTCGAATATTTTTCAGGATTTGCCTGGGCATCAACCAGTGTATCCCGATCTATGACATTATACTGCGCATGATGGATTCCCAGATTAACAAATTCTTTCATCATAGCAATAAAATTTTCACCATTATTTACCTGTATCTGCTCTTTGGTGAATTTCTGATTAAATAGATGTGTGAATGTGCCTGCATGATCTACCTTTCCAACAGACATCAATGTAGCTGTTGGGCCATTTAAATCAGTTCCAATTGCAGGTGAAACAGTTCCATCCGAGAAAAGATCCCGATCTTTTCTACCATCCGGCGTTGCCCCCGTTGTCCCGCTATAATCAAAATAAGCTGACGCGCCTGTTCCATCTTCATTAAAAGATGTCCCCCAAATATTCTTGAAACTTTTTACAATCCGGTTATTTCTATTAAAGAAATCCCTTCCAATCAAATCAACATAGTCATCGTCATTACCCCATTTGGGAACTTCATTAATAAACATCTGGCGAAGATCCTCCTTTCCCTCCCAGTTATTTTTAAGGGCGTCAAGAAGTTCCTGCATTGAAACCTTTTTTTCATCAAAAACCAGTTTTTTGATTCCCGCGAGAGAATTAACAACATTCACATGACCGATTGTCTGGATAATTGTATTCGCATAATACCTGTAATCTCTGCAATCCTTACCAGCTTCAAGACAACCATCCAGGACACCGGAAAGGAATGGCTGAGGCAGCCATCTTTTGTCAAGTACATCTACTACATTATATATGGTAATTAATTTCTTAAGAAAAAACCTCAACTGTTCCTCATAGGCATCCATGACATCGTCAATAGAGGCCCATGACAATGGATCACTGGATTCCGTCCCGATCCTTTTCCCTGAATTTTTCTCAACACCCTGATAAAAGGAATATTCCAGTATCTTGGGCAAGGCAAAATTTCCTCCCAAAGCCCTATAACACATGGCCTTGCCGGGAAGCATCCATCTCATGCAGCCATCAGTAGCATAATCACGCGCGTCTTCAAGTGGTATGCCTAGATTCTGTAGAAATGGGATCATCATATTATCATTGAAAAATGAATAAACGCCCGGTTGCTTGATCAGGGAATCCAGTATTTTCCTGTAAAATTTTTCTGGTGTATGTGGATGGAGTCGAACTGCGATTGCAGGCTGATTTAATCCCATCGCGTTTTTCGCATCCATAATAATATAAGTCATCTCATTTGTGACATCAGCGCCATAGCTGTCTACGCCGCCGATTGTAGTCACACGGGTAACTAATGGGCCTGCTGCTGGCTGAGAAGGAGGAATGAGTGTCCCCTCTTCATTAAATTTCAGAAACAGATGTTCCATGAGCTCTCGAGCATCTTCATCGGTAATCCTCCCCGCTTGTTTATCCTTTTTATAGAAAGGATAAAATATTTGGTCCATCCTCTCTCCATTGCCTGAGGATTGGGTATCCAGAACCCTTGCAACCAAATTTACAAGCCAATAAGATTGTATGGCTTCAAATAATGTTCGGGGTGGATTTTCAGGTACCCATTCACATGTATTGGCCATCTCATTAAGCTCAGTCTTCCTGTTTTCATCTTTTTCCTGAGAAGCCTGTTCCTTTAAGAGGACAGAAAATCTCTTGCCCTGCCTTATTACAGCCTCTGTATAAATAATAACAGATTCATAAAAATCCTTTTTATTAAGGTATTCTTCCGGGTGTAAATAAATATCCGGATCAGACGCGTTTTCTTCCAGTTTTATCTTTGCTTCCTCAACTATTCCCTTCAACCCAACCTTAAATATCTTTTTGTAGTTGGGAGTTCCCACATGACCTCCGTGGAGCCATAAATAGACACCCTGTTTTGGATATGACCAATAATCAAGAATATGCTGTGGCAGTAATTTCCGCTCTTTGCCGTGAACGGCCTTATTAGCCCAGTATTTATGGATTTCGTGAAGTTCTTCTCTCTTTTTTTCATCAGGTAAAAGCATGGAATATTCAGAGTCAATAGCTTTATCCAGCCACCTGGTCCACTTTTCAGGATAGGTAATAAGAGAACATGGCTTACTTGCAATATTACCAACAATCTTTTCATCCGGAAGCACATATAGCGTCCTGTTATCCAGAAAATACGCCATAGATTTAGCCCTTCTTAAGGCAACAGGCTCATCTTCAACCTGCTTGTATCCTTCTGTAACCAACCTTGCCCGTTCAATACACAACCTCACTTCTTCGCGATAGGGCATTCGGCCTGCATCTTTTACCCTTTCTACCTTTCCTCCCTCTGACTCAATCCTGCCAACGCCTCTCCCTCCCTTGCTCTGATAAGCCAAAGACAACTTCATTTGTTCCGTTTTTCTTACCCTTGCCGCTTCTCCCATAATATCACCTCACTCCCTCCATATCTTAATGGAGCCTGGATTAAGAATCTCATGAAATCTTAAAAACTGAAGCCTGTTTATATTGTATGTATTAATTTATTATATTATTGTCAACCTTTTCAGGGTGTCAACTCGAATAAATTTATCTTAAATATGACGGGCTCATAAAAAGTCCATCAGCAGGCCGAGAGCGAGTAAGTCACGGCCTTGGGTGGGGGGTGAATTGTTTAAATTTACTTCTTCCTTGGCCTCTTGGAAATAAATCAGCTATAATTATAAATTCCTTTTCCTGTTTTCCTGCCAAGACGGCCAGAGCGTACCAGTTTTCTCAATAATGGGGCTGGTTTATATTTATCTCCCAGTTCACTATGCAGACCTTCCATCACCATTAATAAGGTGTCTAATCCGACTAGATCAGCAAGGGCAAGCGGACCAATTGGATGATTACATCCAAGTACCATTCCTTTATCTATATCTTCTGCGGATGCGACTCCTTCACCAAATGCGAAAAAAGCCTCATTAATCATTGGACAAAGGATCCTGTTTACAGCAAATGCCGGCGCTTCATTAACAATAATAACTTCCTTGTCAATTTTGTTGCCTAATTCTTTAATTATATCAAGTGTTTCATCAGAAGTTTCATATCCTCTGATAACCTCCAGGAGACGCATGACAGGAACAGGATTAAAAAAATGTGTCCCGATAAATTTTTCCGGTCTCTTGGTTGTCGTTGCCAATTCTGTGATACTTAGGCCTGAAGTATTACTGCAAAAGAGACACTCAGCTGAGGCAAGATTTTCAAGCTCATTAAAAAGTTGTTTTTTGATGTCCATACGTTCAATAATGACTTCAATAACTATGTCTGCGTCTTTTACTGCTTCTCCAAGATCAACAGCAGGAAGTATTCTGGCAAGGATTTGATCCATCTCTTCCTGTGTCTTCTTGTTTTTACTAACGTCACGGGTGAGGTTCTTTGTAATCATCTTCATTCCATTATCGACAAAACCCTGTTCGATATCTCTCATAGATACCTGGTACCCTGCTTGAGCACAAACCTGCGCAACACCATTGCCCATTAAACCGGCGCCCAAGACACATATTTTTTTAATATCCATAATATTACTCCTTTTTTTACCAGGAAAAATAGTTCCAGTTAATATTGCATCCAATAAACATAATCGTAACTTTGTATTAACGTTGGTTAACATAAGCTGATTTGCATGGCAATAATTAATGACTCCAAAATATTCCTGCCGATAAGGAGTTGTCCGTAAATAACTTGAACATCTTGCACCTCATTTTCAGACAAGTCCTAACCGACAAGGTTTATTTAAATTATATCTGTAAAGCAATTTTATGGGCTTCGTGAATGGCATCTAATGCATTTCCTGGTTTCTTTGCATCGCCAATTACATAAAACTCATAAGGCATATTTATTAAATTTTTTTTAAATGGATTGTTAGATAAAGCGCCAATTGCCCAGACAATGGTGTCAATCATATTTATTTTTTTTTCTTTTCCATCAATATCAAGGACAACATCATTATCAGCCATACCTTTAAATAGAGTATTTTTCATTAGAGTTACATTGCAGTCGATTATTTTTGAACGCATGTAAAACCTGTTTAAAAGGCCCATATCGGCAGCAAAAGAATTAGACTGCTCTACAAGTATAATCTCTTTCCCTTTTCTACCAAGAAAAAGCGCTGTCTCAAACCCAACAGACGCGCCTCCTACTATCAAGACTCGATCTCCAACGGGAACCTTGTCATCAATGACATCCCATGCTGTAGCTGTTATAATTTCATTATTATCAATTTGCAGGAATCCAGGTTTTGCTCCTGTTGCTACAATAATTACATCAGGGGAGAATTCCTTGATTATATCCAGGTTTACTTCATGATTCATCATAACTTTTACATTATGACGCTCCATTTGACAGGATAAATACCTTATCTCCTCCTTTATTTCCTCTTTAAAAGGAATTTTTGACGAAAGGTATAGCTGGCCGCCCAGTCTGTTTGTCTTTTCCATAAGTACCACTTCATGGCCTCTTTTGGATGCAATCCTAGCCGCCTCCATACCAGCAGGCCCCCCTCCGGCCACCAATATTTTTTTCTTTTTTTCAGCCTTTTTAAGTATAAATGACCCTTCTCTTCCCACGCGGGGATTTACCAAACATCTTATTGAGCTATCCGTTGTCGTGTTTTTGCCTGTCAAGGTGGGCATGGCAACCCTGTCAAGACACCCCTGATTACATGCGATACATTTCCTTATATTTTGAAAATCCCCATTTTTTGCCTTTACAGGGAGATTTGGATCAGCAATAAGGGGTCTGCCCATGGCAATTATATCTGCCCACCCCTTTTCCAAAATTCTTTCCGCAAGCACAGGATCATTTATTCTTCCAACGGCAACCACTGGTATATTCACATTTTCTTTTATTTCTTTAGCAAGTGATGATAAATACCCTCTTGGTTCCATCATAGGCGCCACTGATGCCTTTTTCGCGCCAATAATACCTCCGGATATACTCAGATAATCAATTCCTGATTCAACAAGATAGGGAACCATACCTTTGGCATCCTCAATTTTTGTGCCCCCAGGTACAAAGTCATCTCCATTGATTCTGATTCCTAATGTGAAATCATTCCCAACCTTATCCCGTGTTCTTTGTATAATTTCGCATGGAAACCTTGCCATGTTTTCATAGGTATTGCCATAGGCATCCTTACGTCTGTTATAGTATTTTGATAAAAATTGGCTAATAAGATACCCATGCCCCCCATGGAATTCAACCATATCAAATCCCGCGTCTTTAGCCCTCCTGGCAGCTTCTGAAAACTGTTCAACCAGATCTTGTATCTCAGCTATACTTAACTCCCTTGGAATATCTTTGCTTGAAAGAGTATTAACAGGAGATGGGCCAATAAAGAGTTTGCCTTTGGCATCAGGGTGGCCTTGAGCGCCCATATGTACCAGTTGAATACCTACTTTGGCCCCTGCTTTCTTTACAGGCCCGCTCAATTTTTTAAGACCATCAATGAATCTATCATCAAAAATTGAAGGGATTTCAATTTTAACTTCACCCATTGAGTCAACAATAAGCGCGCTCTGGGTTATAATCAGACTTGCTCCGCCTCGAGCGCGAGCTACATAATAATCTACAAGACGTTTTGAGATTCTTCCATCCTCTGCCAGACTATTGCCCATTGCGGGCATAATGATTCTATTTTTCAGGTTAAGTGTCCCGACCATAATTGGCTCAAATAATCTTTCCAGCATACCGAAAAACTCCTTCTAATAATTTTATTATGCATACATACAAGGAATATTACATTTACGGACAACGCCTTAACGCTAACAAAATTGGAACCCGATCCAGCATAAAGCATGGTAATCAAATGGTAACTATTCAGCAATGTAACCGGGGTGAAAGATCCTGGCGTTTATTATAGAAGTAACTAATACCCAAGAAGCACAGCCCATCAAAAACGAGCTCTAAGAAATCTCGCAAAAAGGGCAAAAAGTATGAGGTTCCAACTAGTTGAGTGCCAAACTCCAAATCTTGTTACTTAGAAGAAGCGAATATCCACTGCAAGACTAATTTGATTAAATCATGAAAAATTTACCTAATAGGTCGTAAAGAAAGAATCTGCTAAATGATTAAGTATGATGTAATGATATGCTAGAGAATTCTACAAACAGGTTCAGCCTTGACAGGTCATTTTTTAACGATCTCTAAGGCTCAAACAGTTTCCAGGTTTAATCAGATCAGTGCTGCGTGTCTGAAATCAGCTGATCTACTTCTTTTCCAAGGTAGGCCTTGACCACTTCTGGATTTTTTATTACCTCAAGGGGAGGGCCTTCCGCTATAATACGGCCAAAATTGACAACCACCAGACGATCTGCTAATTCCAGAAGTTCTGATAATTTATGCTCTACAATGAGCATGGCCGGCCCCTCGCTATGTAATCGTCCAAATCGTCCTCCTTTATGCAGCCTCTTTAAAGACTTGGTGATCAGGGAGGCTTCATTAGGGTTTAAGCCTCCCAGAGGTTCATCCAGGACCATAAGCTCAGGCTGAGTTGCCAGCGCCCTTGCTAATTCCAGCCTCTTCAGGTCTCCATGGGACAAGACAGCCGCTGGTTCATTGGCAAGATCAAGTATGCCGCAAAATTCCAGGGCGTTTTGTGCCCTTGCCTCAGCAGTTTTGACCCAATCGCCGGTCTTTCTGGCCCTCTTGCACAGGCAGGAAACCATTACATTGGCAATAACTGGCAAGCGGCGGAAGGGCTTGACTACCTGGAAGGTTGAGGCAATGCCTTTATTAATGATTTTATGGGTTGGTTTGCCGGTGATATCTTCCCCCTTAAAGCGTATGATACCGGATGTAGGCTTTAAGATGGAGGTTATCAGGCGAATGATTGTTGACTTTCCAGCCCCATTTGGCCCAATCAAGCCTACGATCTCATCTCTTCCAACCTGAAAGGAGACCTGATCAAGGGCCTTTAATTCCCCAAAATTCTTGGTCAGATTTTCGATCTCAAAGAAAGCGTCAGACATCTATTTCTCTTAGTTCCCTCCGTGAGACCTTTCCCACATCGGTTTTAGGTATTTCTCCTATAAATTCGACTATTTTAGGAATCTTATAGGGCGCTATTTTTTCATTGCAATATTCCATAATATCCTGTTCGGATATCATGCCTCTGGCATCTGATTCCAGTACCACCATAGCCTTGACTCTCTCGCCTACTTTGATATCGGGAACGCCGATAATGCCAACTTCCTTGATCTTGGGATGGGTTTTCAATATCTCTTCAACTTCGCGTGCGTAGACCCTGAGGCCTTTATATTTAATAAGGTCCCTTTTTCGATCGTAGATATAGAAATAACCATCTTCTTCCATTTTGCCCAGATCACCAGTTCTCCACCATGTTATATCCTCTATCAGGGCCTCACAGTCCCTGGTGGCGGCCTTGTTTTGCCAATACCCCTTTGTTATCTGAGGGGAGCTGACTCCGATCTCGCCCATTTCACCAATGTCTAGAAATCTATCCTTATCAGGATCAAGAATCGCGGTGCGGACATTAGTAACAGGCAAGCCTACAGAACCAAACCTGCTTTTACCCAGAGGATTGCCATTAATGATCATAGTCTCTGTCATTCCATAAATTTCATGGATTGGGACTCCTGTTCGTTTTTTCCAGGATCGAGCGGTTGTCTCCATTAAAGAATCGGTTCCGGAGATTATAAGTTTTAGCTTTTTCCAGTTTACCCTGTTTGTTTTTTCATGATCATTCAGGATTTCAAAGATGGCTGGCGCCCCCAGAAAGAGGGTGATCTGATAACGACTAATGGCATTTAAAATATCATCTATATCAGGAGTTGTAAGGATTACCAGGTTATATCCATGAAGGATGCCTCCTATCAAGGCATTGGTCTGCCCCCCTGCATGATAAAAAGGCATATAAGCCAAAACAACTTCTTTGCCATCATTTATGCATGGAAAAAAGGATTGGTAGTTATAATCCCCGGCAATTGCGCTATAGTGAGTGGTCATTACGCCCTTGGGCGGACCTGTGGTGCCGCCGGTATATTGCAGGGTTGCCACATCCTCTGTGGGATTGATGACTATCTTTGGTGGATGAGGTGTATATCTTTTCAGCAAGTCCTGAAATTGGTGAAAATTTTTCTGCTCATAAATTTTTGACGGAGGGACAGCCATGTTTTGATATACTGATCGCAGGATGCTTTTGCCGAAAATCTTTTTCATTTTAGGCAGTGAATCGGAGATATTTGTCAGGATTACATGCCTGAATTTAATTCCTGTCTTTTCCACCACATCATATAGCATATCCTGGCAGATAATATATTCAACTTCTCCATCATCCAGTTGATGTTTGATTTCACTGGAGACATATACAGGGCTTACGGAAGAGATTATAGCGCCCACTTTTAAAACAGCATAAAAGGCAATTATGTGTTCAGGCGAGTTTAACAGAAGAAGAGCCACACGATCTCCTTTTCCAATACCGAGATCAAATAATGCATTGGCAAAGCAGTCTACTTTTTTCCTCAATTCCCCATACTTTATTTTTCTTCCGTAAAAGATGATGGCGGTATTTTTACTCCATTTTTCTGTTGCTTCATCAAAGGCATCAATCAATGATTTATCCGGGATATCCTGTGAAGCAGGGATATCCGGAGGATATTGTTTGAGCCAGGGCCTTTGTTCATAAACTGATGTCATTGCTGTCGTCCTTTATAGATATATTTTTTTTATGTTTAATGGGGGCGCGACAGGCCCTGCAGGAGCTTCGCCAGAAACCATTTTTGACTCTACATCTTGGACAGATTATTTCAATTTTATTAAGAACCCAAATGCTTAAGCCTTCAGGCATAAAAAAGAGCGTTACTATCAGAATCAGGGCAAATATAATATAGCGAAGGTCTCTCAAAAAGGGAATCACCTGCGTCAGCTCTATGGCAGGAAACAGGATAAAGACTCCAGCTACCGCGCCATATATAGTTCCCATTCCACCAAAGATACACCATAATATTGATTGAAAGGAAAAGAACATCTCAAGGGTTGATGGGCCTGTAATCTTGACAAAATGGGCATAGAGCCCCCCCGCAATCCCTGCAAAAAAGCCACTTACGCTAAAGGCCAATAATTTGTATTTAACTGTGTCAATTCCCGAAGTCCTGGCAGAGATTTCATCTTCCCTGATAGCGTTTAAAATAATTCCAGTCCGTATAATTTTACTTCCGGAATCAGTAAATTTATACATAATAACCAGACTGACCAACATAACGAAAGTCACTATATAATAATCTGTAATTCGGGAGGACGAAAGTCCTTGAACCCCATAAATACCCAATTCTCCGCCGGTAAAATCAGGAAAGATAAAGATTATATCAGTAAGAATAATAGGAAACGCCAGAGTTACCAGACTTA
>DAOWOF010000172.1 GCA_030642205.1 Desulfobacteraceae bacterium
AGATAATAGATGGTTAATGATGACTCTCAACCCACCCATGAGGCATTGGCCACAACTCTGCAAGGCCATTGAAAAACCTGAGCTGGAAAATGACCCTCGTTTTAATACAGAAAATAAGCTGCATCAAAACACAGAGGGTTTAGTAAAAATCCTGGATGCTGTCTTTATGAACCGTCCTTGTGAAGAATGGATCAACATTTTTCGTGATCACGATCTTTTCTGCTGTGGAATAAACAAGTTGGAGGATTTAGCAGATGATCCCCAAGTGCTTGCAAATAACTATTTGGTGGATTTTGATCATCCTTCCCTTGGCAAGATAAAGATACCAGGATACTTTGGCCATTTTAGTGAATGTACGGCAGGGACAGTGAAAGCGGCGCCGGATCTGGGAGAAGATACTCAAGAGATTTTAGAAACAATTGGCGGTTATAGTAAAGATGAAATACACCACTTTGAGAAGGAAGGGATCATTTAGTAAAGATTGAGGGAATCCCGGCTTAAGGCTCAGGTTTGTGGTTTTATTTTTGTTTAATTCCAAGGCGAGACATGACTTTTTGGATATCTTGCCAGACCTGGCCCTTTAATTGTCGTTCGCGTGATGGATTCCTGAGAATAAATGCAGGGTGATAGGTGGGCATTAGAGGAATACCCATATATTTATACCAGTTCCCCCTGGCCGCGGTAATTTTAAAGTCCTTTCCAAAAAGGGTCTTCCCGGCAATACTGCCTAAAAGACAAATGACATCCGGTTTGATTATTTTTAGCTGCTCCTGCAAAAAAGGGAGGCAGGAATCGATTTCATTTTTCACAGGATTTCTGTTTTTGGGCGGTCGACATTTTACAATATTACAGATATAGATCTCTTCTCGCCCTAATCCTATTCCATTTTCTATTATTCTGGTTAAGAGTTTCCCTGATTCTCCTACGAAGGGCCTTCCTGTCAGATCTTCATCCTGTCCAGGTCCTTCACCTATAAAAACTAATTTCGCGTCGGGATTTCCTTCACCAAAAACCAGATTGGTTCTCGTTTTGGAAAGCCCGCATCTTTGACAATTTGTTAGATGTTTTTGCAGGGACTTGAGGGAATTAGCGTTTGTTGGGGCAGGCGTAAGCTTTGGAGAATTAGAGGCCTTTTTAAAAATGGGTGGGGGGTCAAAACCTAGCTCCTGGTGGGAAGTAATAATGATTCTGATCTGCTCAAAAATATCTTTTATTTCGTTTTCAACCTGCATTCCGTTTGTCCAGAAGGCCCTTTATCCGGTCAAGGATAAGATTGGCTACTTGATCTTTAGGTATTAACGGGGAGTCTTCCTCTCTGCCGTCTTTAAAAATCATTTTTATTTTATTATTGTCAGTGTCAAAGCCGGCATCATCTCGACTTACATCATTTGCGACAATAATGTCCAGGTTTTTATCGATTAATTTATTTTGGGCATTTTGAAGCAAATTTTGCGTTTCGGCAGCAAATCCTACAAGAATATATTTGTATTTTTTCTTTTCTGCCCCCAGTTGTGCGAGAATATCGGGATTCTTTATAAGTTTGAGGGTGAGATCGTTCCCGGCTTTTTTTATTTTTTCCCGGGCTATTTGATCTACTTTATAATCAGCTACGGCGGCGGCTTTAATAATGATATCGCAGGCGTGATGATATTTCATTATAGCCTGACGCATTTCTTCGGCTGTTTTTACACTGTTAAAGGATACACCTGTGGGCGGACGTAAATTGGTGGGACCGCTTATAAGTGTGACTGTAGCACCTCTTTGCCTGGCTGCCCTGGCTAAGGCATAACCCATTTTGCCTGATGATCGGTTTGTAATGTACCTGACAGGATCAATAGGTTCTATTGTCGGGCCGGCGCTTATCATGACTTGAAGACCTGCCAGATCCTGTTTTGAGATCAAGGCAGATGCCAGTTCAAAAATATCCTCCGGATCTGGCAAGCGACCGGGGCCTTCTGTTTTGCAGGCAAGTACACCCTGGGTTGGATCCATAACCGTGATTCCCCTTTGGCTAAGGAGACGCAGATTATTTTGGACTGCCGGATTGAGATACATCTGGCTGTTCATAGCCGGACAAACCAATATCCTGGCTGTAGCAGCAAAGAGGAGGGTAGAAAGAAAATCATCTCCGATACCATGGGCGATTTTGGCAATAATATTTGCTGTGGCTGGTGCAATGATAATTAAATCAGATCCCTGTGCCCAGGTTATATGCTCCAGATCAGGCCCTTCATGTTGGAACATATCTGAAATAACCTTGTTCCCTGAAAGAGCCTCAAAAGTAGTAGCGGTCACAAAGCGAGTGGCATTTTGTGTCATGGCCACCTCTATATCCGCCCCTGCCTTAATAAAAAGACGAACCAGTTCCGCTGCTTTGTAGGCGGCAATGCCTCCAGAGATACCGACTATTATTTTTTTATTATTCAATTTAGCTCCTAGTAACCTGCAAACTGTTCTCTTTCACTTTCAGTTACCGCACTAACCCAGATATTGTTATTATTAGTAATCCGGCTGATTTTTTCAATTTCCAGATCTGCATGTTCACGATCACGGAAAAACCCGACCCGAAGCCGGAACCATTTTTTCCCGGAGACCATAATATTGGTGATATAAACAAGATAGCCGTTATCCATAAGCCTTATTGCCTCAGGGATTATCTTTTTATCAGTTTTAGCTGATAATACATTTATTGCCTGGAGACGATCGTTTAAATTTCTCAAATTTTCGGCAGCTTTTTCCGGGGTGATAAAATTCAGACTAAGTCCTGGAGGTAATTTTAACAAGGGCAGATTATTGTGATTATCCAAGCTTGTTAATTTGTGCTTATTTAATCGATAAAGGCTCGGCCATTTAATATAATTACCATATATTTCATTTTTGCCTGCAATAGTAAACAGAGTATCTCCTGCGATAGTTTGGTAAATGCCGGTTTTTGCATGATTTGATTGAGGGGGAGCAATAGGTCCCTCATTTATCTCCGGAATCATAATTTGTTGAACAGGGGCAGGATGCAATTCATGTTTTTCCTGGACAAAGGGCTTTTTACCATTTGTTTCTTTGGGTGTATCAGCTGTCTGCATCCGGCTTTTTATAGGCATAATGATTTTAGGCCTTTTACATTCAGCTTGTTCTTTTGCAGGCTTGGAACAAGCTGGAAATAGAAATAAGGTGACGATAAGTATGACTGATAGCATTAAGAAATATAACCATGGAAGGTTAAAACAGTTCCTGTTATTGCGATACATGTCCTCTCCTTATGGAAAGATTATTTTATACCTCTCGATGTATAGGCCTAATAAAAAATTGGCTCTGTATGTAAAAAAAGGCTTGTGGTTTAAGAGACATGGATGGATACTCTAACAAATCAGATGCTTTTTACCATTAATCGGCAAATAATATTGATCATCTTCCTCCAGTATATTTTCTGCCAGTTGATAATACGCGGCGCGATCAAAGCGGGCAGGAAAAGTCCCCTCTTTGACCTTGCAGTAAAGAACATTTTTATCTCCCATAAATATTGTTTCCGGTTGTAAATCCTCATTGCTGTCATCACTCAAAAACAATTCAAATCTGGAAGATGTCTTGACTTGGCGAAAGATAACTTTACGAACGACAAATGCGGTATCCTCCACCTCCACGTAGCATTTCTGATTATTCCAGGCTATAATATATTGCCCATCAGGTTTCAGTGTCATATTATGATAAAATAAATGAATAAAATCCCTGTGGATCATTTCCACTCCTTTATGAAACCAACGAGCTTCTTTATCAATATATATCAGGCAGGGAGAATATTCTTCATTACTTGACATGCCAAACTGTTCCTTTTTTTTATTCCATCAGGTAATTTCAAAATATTTGATTTTGCCTAATGGAGTACGAGCCTGAATGACGCACATGATGTTCAGGGCCATTGAAAAACCGCGATTTGTGGCCTTTCTGGGTATAAACAAAATATGGGGTCTTTCACTGTGTCTAAAACATAGCTTTTTTCTTTAGGTAGGCATCTATAAAGGGATTGATATCACCGTCCATAACTTTTTCCACATTAGCTATTTCAAGATTTGTACGGTGATCTTTAACCAATCTATATGGATTAAAAGTATAAGACCTGATCTGACTCCCCCATGCTATACCTTTTTGTGTATTATGCTTATTTTGCTTGACCTGTTCTTGTTTGTTTATTTCACATTCATATAATCTGGATTTTAGTACCTTCAAGGCCATTTCCCTGTTGCGATGCTGTGATTTTTCATTTTGACATTGAACAACTATACCACTGGGGTGGTGAGTTATTCTCACGGCCGAATTGGTCTTGTTGACATGCTGGCCTCCCGGACCGCTTGCCCTGTAAGTATCAATACGCAAATCCTTGTCTTCTATATTGATCTCAATATCTGTGTCTATCTCAGGTAAAACTGAAACAGAGGCAAAAGATGTATGCCTTCTTCCTGTGGCATCAAAGGGAGAAATTCTTACCATTCGATGGATACCATGCTCCGATTTTAGATATCCATATGCATAGGGTCCTGTTATAGTAAATGTTATATTTTTAATCCCTGCCTCATCCCCCGAAAGAGTGTCAATTACTCTGATTTTCATGCCTTTGTCTTCACACCAGCGAAGATACATACGGAAGATCATTTCCACCCAGTCCTGGGCCTCTGTTCCTCCAGCTCCGGCGTTTATTGCCATGATAGCATTTCGAAAATCATTTTTATCACTCAGAAGCGTTTGAAGTTTAAGCTCTGCGAGCTTCTTTTGTAAATGGACAAATTCTTTGGCTAAATCTTTAAGAGCGGCTTCGTCCTCCTCTTCAACTGCCATTTCAGCTAAAATTCTGGCATCTTCGGCCTCCTGATAAAAAGAATTATATTGATCAATCTTATCACGAAGTGATGATCGTTTCTGAGTTATCAGGATTATTTCTTTCTGATCTTTTTCCCAGAAATTATTGTTTGACATCATATGTTCAAGTTTATCTAGCTCTACTTCCTGCCTGGTTAAGTCAAAGATGACCTCTGAGTTCGTCAAATTGTGCAATTATCTTGTCAATTTTGTCAAAAAAATTATCAAACATTAGAGACCTCCTTAAATCTTAAGGAATAGAATTATAGTAAAGGCATAAGACCCGGAAAAAACCATTGGTGTATGGGTGCCAAATAATAAGGAACAAACCTAATCTATTTATTTTAAATCCCATAAAGAAAAAAATCAACCCCAAGGCAGGCAATTCTTAAATAAGTCCTGTATGGAAGTTGAAATCCTGACATAGATTTTAAAAGACTTTTCTAAGATTGACAATAGGGAGAATCTCAAGATATTCTTTAA
>DAOWOF010000128.1 GCA_030642205.1 Desulfobacteraceae bacterium
ATTGGCGTCCCCAAGGGGATTTGAACCCCTGTCGCCGGCGTGAAAGGCCGGTGTCCTGGACCAGGCTAGACGATGGGGACACTGTCTTATATCAATAGTGTGTCCTATGTGGTGGGCCGTGCGAGAATCGAACTCACGACCAACGGATTAAAAGTCCGCTGCTCTACCTGCTGAGCTAACGGCCCGCATAGAAAAAAGATTATATAGCACATTGCATATATGATGTCAAAACTTTTTTATCAATCTGGATCTTATTTTCTCCTCATTGCACTGCATAACTGACAGCGGCAGGAGTTGTCAATCAGGGATCTTAGGTAAGATCTGATAATACTCGGAGCATTATTTTTATGTGCTGATTTATAGTCCTTTGAAAAAGGGGACAAACTACTTGAGGAACCAATGCAAGCGTTTAAAAAAATCAATCGATTATACGCTCGATATAAATTCCGTTTATGGATAATTTACCAGTTTGATTGCAAGGTGATTTTCGGGCAGGCCGGACTTTAATGGTTTTTTCCTTGTGGATGGTCACAGTACCGGGTTTGGCGCCGCGTGGTTTGGTAACGTAGCATGCCCTGGTATAGACAACTGGTACTATCCCACCGTTACGTGCTTTACTGTGATAGGCTGCGATGGCAGCTGATGCCTTGATGATATTCGGTTCAGGCTCTTCGTCATTTCCCTTTCTTTTCAGAAGGACATGGCTGCCCGGCATACCGTGGACATGGAACCACCAGTCCTTGGGATGTGCAAATTTGATACTCAGACGGTCATTGTCCCTGTCTGTTTTTCCAACTATGACAGTCCAATCTCCTGGAAGTTCATACTTATAGACCTTGGGTTGTTCGGGGATATGTTTGTTCATTTATAATCGCCAGGCTTAATTAATTTCTGAAGGAGGTTTTGAGTCTGTTTATTCTCCTTTTTCTCAGTTGTTAAGATTTGCAAGTTATAGTTGATAACCGAGTAAAAAGTCCATCATAGTGTAGTAATAAAATTTTTTATCAACCTGGTTTTAATTCTACCTGCACTGGGCAATGATCAGAGCCAAAAATATCAGTTAATATATCAGCGTCTTGAAGCCATGATTTGCTTTTCTCATCAATTACAAAATAATCAATCCGCCAACCTATATTTTTTGTTCTGGCATTAAAACGATAGCTCCACCATGAATATTGCTCCGGCTCCTGATTAAAAACCCTGAAGGTATCCACCCATCCCGCATTGATAAATTTCTCCATCCATGTCCTTTCTTCGATTGAATAACCCGGGTTCTTTTTATTGGCTTCAGGATTGGCAAGATCAATGGCTTTATGAGCGACATTGAAATCCCCACAGATAATGGTTGTTTTTTTATTGGCCAATTGTTTTAAATATTCAAACAAAGCATTATTAAATTCAATTTTATAATCTATTCGTTTAAGCTCATGTTGCGCATTGGGGAAATATGCATTTACCAGAAAAAAGGTCTCAAATTCAAGGGTAAGCATTCGGCCTTCATCATCGAATTGATCCATTCCAAGACCGGTTATGATATTTAGGGGTTTCTTGCTGGTATAAATGGCCAGTCCTGAGTAACCTTTTTTTTTGGCCTGAGCAAAATAACTTGAATAACCCGGGATATTTTTGACCTCATCGGAAAGCTGTTCCGGCCAGGCCTTGGTCTCCTGCAATGCAAAAATATCAGCGCCTGATCCTTTGACAATATCAATAAAGCCTTTTTTTTCAACAGCACGGAGTCCGTTAACATTCCAGGAAATAAATTTTAAGGTACCAGAACCAGCGTTTTTAATACGCCGCGGGTTTACTCCATTTTTGGGGCAAGATTGTTCCAATAGACAAGAGTCACATTGAGGTCCGACAGGTTTACATCGTATTTGTCCAAAAGGGACAAGGACTGAATTTACCTTTTTCCAATATTTTTGGGGTAATTTTGTCCTCAAGGCTTGTTCTGTAGCAAGAGGATTTTTTGTGTTAACAAAACCCCATATGTTCATGATTCGATGAACATGGGTGTCAACGCATATGGCAGGTTTGTCAAATGCAACAGATAAAACAAGATTGGCTGTTTTCCGCCCCACTCCAGGCAGCTTTAACAGCTCATCAATTTCATCCGGAACCTTATACGCATAAGGCTTCAGAGCTTCTGATAATTTGTAAAGATACTTGGCCTTGTTTTTAAAAAATCCGACTGGGTGTATTAATTCACGTATTCTTTCTTCACTTAGTCCTTTAAGAGCATGGATATCAGGAGCCTCATCAAATAATCTGCCAGCGGCCCTGGCTGTAGTTTCATCCTTGGTCCTTGCTGACATAATTGTTGCAACCAGCACTTTGAAGGGGTTCTGGGTTTGCACTCCTATAAGGTCAATAACAGGAGCCTTATAATCTGCAACTTCATGCTCCAGAGCTAGTAGAAAAGATTCAATATCCATTTTTATATTGTTTAAAGAAAATAATTTGGCAACTGTTCAGCTATTTAAAAAACGATAAGGAACGGGGAAGTTATTTTATCCCTGTTCCTTAGATATAATTAATTGCTCTATAGCAAAAATGAGGCAAAAAAAATGAAACCTGATACTTTAAGATAGAGAGAACTTGCTCAACTGCCAGAATAAAAAATTATTGAACAAATTTATCATAAGGCCAGCAAATAACACCTCCATCCATAAATTTGACATTTTTAAATCCCTTTGCCTTTAGAATCCTTTCTGCTTCATAACCGCGTAAAGAGATCTTGCAGAAGCATATAATCTCCTTATCCATGGGTAGTTCCGCTATCTTTTCCCTGAGTTTGCCAAGAGGTATTAATTTGACCCTGGAATCCTCTATGCGCATCTGCTCATATTCTTCAGGAGAACGGACATCAAGAAAAATAAAATCTTCCTTATTATCCATTTTGGCTTTTACCTCTCCTGGACTTATGAATTCTCCTATTCCATTGAGTTTGTTTTGGGCAATATTGGCTGCGACAATGATATTATCCATTGCCGGAGAAAATGGAGGAGCATAGGCCAGATCCGCATTAGACATTTCATCTACTGCAAATCCATGAGAAATTGCGATAACTGCCACATCTATCCTTTTTGCAACATCTCCGGGGCCGACAACCTGGGCTCCCAAAAGTTTTCTGGTGGGCTTATCAACTATTAATTTGATTATTATCAATTTGGCATCGGACAGAAAATGGGGCTTGTCCGGCGATGGAGTCAGGACAGTGATAATATCATAGCCTTCCCTTCGCGCTGCTGTCTCAGAGAGTCCTGTGCGGGCGACATTGATGTCAAATACCTTGCAGATACCAGTGCCTGCAACTCCTTTAAATATAGAATTGATTCCACAAATATTGTCGGCAATAACTCGACCGTGTTTGTTGGCAGTGGAACCCATGGGCGTGTAAATCGGTTTACCTGTTACAAGATTAATGTTTTCTACACAGTCTCCACCGGCATAAATGGCAGGGTCGGAAGTTCGTAGCCGGGAGTCAACCTTGATAGCTCCGGTAGCGCCTAATTCAAGCCCCATTTCCCTGGCAAGAGAAACATTTGGCCTTGATCCTATTGCTACCAGGACAAAATCCGCTTCCAGTTCATCATTTTGGGTAGTAACTCCGATTACCTTGCCGTTGCTATCTCCATTGATCCTGGTTACGCTATCTCCAAGCATCAGGCTGATACCCTGGTTTTTAAGCTCATTTTGGACATGATAGGCAATTTCAGGATCGATCAGAGCAGCCAGCACTGTCTCCAGTTTCTCGATAATAGTTATAGTCATGCCTTGCCTGGCAAAGGCTTCGGCAGCTTCAATACCAATTAGTCCTCCGCCAATTATAATTGCTTTTTTTCCTTTTAAAGGACCTTGTTTATCACGGATCTGACGAGCATCATCTACTGTAGTCAATGAGTAAACGCCTTTTAGGGAAACGCCTTCCATAGGGGGCACAAAGGGAGTAGCTCCTACTGCCATGATGAGATTATCGTAGGGAAAATTCAATATTTCGTCCGTTTCAAGCTGGCGGGCCATTACAATTTTCTGATTGCGGTCCACCTTTTCGGCAATAGTTTTGTTAAATACTGTAACGTCCTTAACAGCCTTAAAGAAGGCAGGATCTCTTATCGCTCCGGTGGGAGTGTTCATAAGATCATGATAATCGCTTATCTGACCAGAGAGATAAAATGGCAGACCGCATCCGGCATAGGAAATTAATTCTCCTTTTTCAAGAATTATAACTTCAGCGTCAGGGTCAAGCCTTTTGATGCGGGAAGCTGCTTTAGGCCCACATGCTACTCCACCTATGATTACTATTTTTCGCTTTCCCATATGTGCTCCTAAAATTTTAGAAGTTTCTGAATAACTATTCAGCGAATATCCACCACAAGTCTAATCTTATTAAATCATAAAAAAATCAATTTATAACCCTCCGATGTATAGCTGAATAGCCACGCTTCTGATACAATGTCGTTTGTTTTTTTTAACCACCATTTTTAATATAATATTTATTTGGTTTTAAATTCCATGGGCAATTTAGTGAATCTCCCTAATCCGGTGTCAATCGGATCACCTGGATAACCCAGCGCTTTGAAATTGACATAATCTGTTGCCCCAATTAATTCTTTCACAGGAAGGTTATCCTTGGCAAGCTTTTTAAAGTTGATGCCTTTTTTCACCATGGATTTATAATCGAACTCCGAATTTTCCTGATGGCATTTCCCGCAATCAGTTTTTTTAAAGGCAGAGTGGCAATTTACACAGGAAAGGGCCTGCTCTTTTGGAAGGACTTCATGAGTTAGCGGAAAATGCATCAAGGTTTCCACAAATTCATATTCACCGCTGTAGGTTAAATCAGTAGTTTTCATGGCATCCTTGATGGCCTTGTTCCAATCCCAATGAGTAGTATAACCGCTCCAAAGTTGGGCCGGCAGTAGAAATTTATTGTGTTTGTCGCTAATTTGTTTTCCACCATGGGGTTTAAACGGATATATTCTGGATGAGGGATCCTTCTTTTCTCCCATTGGCGTGGTTAATTCAGTTATGCCATTTTCATTGATGGGATCTCCTAAAACATATCGTCTGGCTGTCCCATTATACCATAAGTAATTTGGTTTACCTGCCTGTTTTTTCACTTTGGTTCCATGGTGATGTTCTGAATGTTCTCCTGCTGTGGACCAGTCCCAATAAATTTCTGTAGGCTTCAATTTGGAGAAAACAGGGATATGACATGTCTGGCAGGCTACATGTTGTGAGTGTTTATTAAGATGATGAGATACAAGAGTTGTATCCAGATGGGGATTCTCAGTATGGCAGTATTCACATGAGATATCGCCTTCAGAAACGGAGGACGATACTGTGCGGCCGGATATCATATGGTTTTTGGTCTTATGACAATACTGACATTTAAAATTATTGTCCCCTCCCATATGGACATCAAGATCCCGGGTAGGGTCTTCAAGTTCATCTAATGCAGAGCTTAAGGCCCCATGTTTGGTTCCATCTCCATGTCCACCATAAAAATGACATGTGCCACATTTGGAGCGGTTAGGCCGTCCTACGTTTTCTGCGACAGTCTTTAAATCTACATCTTTGGCTGGCCAGCCAGCATCAGTTTTCACATACTCATTCCACTCTGTATTATCATGACATACCAGGCAATCAACCCTGGATGTGTCCTTAAAGTCAAAATATTGATCTTTCCACCCATAACCAATATGACATCCTGTGCAATCTGACCAGTTGCCATTAATATTCAGACAGAAATTATTAAAGGAATGGTATGATTTCCCCAAATCAATCCTGTCCTCATGCCCTATGGTATAGGGAGAAGCCCCCTGCCATTTCCAGTGAGCGGTCTTTATTATTTCATCTCCCTCCTTTTTATGACATGAAAGACAATTCTTTGTAACTGCCAGGGCATCGGGATTATCATCTAATTTAACTAATTGTTTGTGGTCTACTACTTTTTTGGCATGACATGACAGGCAATCTGTTGGGGCCCTGTTATCAAGGCTGCGGGTAATCGGCCCTTTTACCATTGCGCTGTAAGACAAGTTTCCCCTTGCATAGGGAACCTGACTTGATTCCTTGTGACAATTTACACAACGTTGATGCAATGCTCCTTTTAGGCTGGTTATTTGCAGAAAGCCTGCTTCAAAGGGTTTCTTATGGCATGTTTTGCAATCGGCTGGAATCTGGTCTTGTTCGCGCAGCTCAGACATCCTAACCTTTTTCCCGTATCGATCTCCATCATTTTTGGGCATTCGGTGATGACAAATGGTGCAATCCTTTAGCACATTGGCATGTTTGCTATGCATAAAACGCACAGGTTCATAGAGATCTGAGTATTCATTTATTATTGGATCATTTAATATCAAGAGTTTGGGGATATCATTGAGGGCTGATTGCATCCCTGCCAAATTTGGCGAAGTTCTTTTTGATGAGCTTGTTTCTTCTGCTTTACAATCATGAACAGACCATGTTCCCAGCAGTAACAAAATGATAAGGGGCGCGGTTTTTAATATCTTTTTCGGATGTTCGCTAAGGATTGGGAAGATATGAACCATAACGCGATATAAAAACATCAATGCTGAGATCAGGCCTATGGTAATAAAAATTTCACCAACTGCTGGAAAGTAGGACTGGATAATATAAGGAGGCCTGTAGCTTACAGTGAAAACATTGATTCGGTTTAAAACAACGCCCAGGACAAAGGCCATTGAGGCGAAGAAAAGCCACCGAGGAGATCTGCGAACCTTTTTGAACATAAGCAGTGTAAATGGAAGTATAACACCTAATATGAGTTCCGCTAAAAAGGCATTAGTCTGGTAGGTGCCATCTAAAAGATAGACATATGTCCCGCGTACAAGCATGTCTCCCAGTTTGACAGCCATGTAGAGACCAATCATGATCGGCATTGTTTTTGCCAAAGGGGTAAGC
>DAOWOF010000201.1 GCA_030642205.1 Desulfobacteraceae bacterium
GATCAGGTCTTTAAAGAGATTGAAACTTACAGGGATGAAGTAATACAGCTGCAAAAGGAACTGACCGCCAGAGTCGCCTTAGGACCGAGTAATGGCGGTTTGGGTGAACATGAAAAAACCGACTATATCAAAAAATTGCTGCTGGACATGGATCCATCCTCTTTAGAAGAAATAAAGACTCCTGATGAACTGGCCCAGGATGGGTACAGGCCCAATTTGCTTGCAAGGTGGAAGGATGACAAAGACGAACCAAGGGTATGGGTACTTAGTCATTCCGATATTGTTCCACCTGGTGATCTTTCACTCTGGCATACTGATCCCTACCAGATAGAGGTACAGGGAGATCGGATAATCGGCAGAGGCGTTGAAGATAATCAACATGGATTTGTCAGCTCCTATCTGGCACTCAAGGCAGTTCTAAAAAACAATAGAGCAGGAATGCGGCCGGTGGGTCTCTCTGTTGTAGCTGATGAAGAAACCGGAAGCACCTATGGACTGCAATATGTATTAAGAAATCATCGACAAAATTTTAGAAAAAGGGATTTGATTATTGTACCTGACGCGGGGAACGAAGAAGGCACCATGATTGAAGTAGCTGAAAAATCAATGCTATGGCTCAAATTTATTATAGTTGGGAAACAATGTCATGGCAGCACACCAGGAAACGGAAAAAACAGCCTCTTTGGAGTTGCAAGATTAATTATGGCTCTAAAGGATATGGAGAAGCATTTTGCCCACAAAGATGATCTTTTCAATATCCCTGTCTCCACCTTCGCGCCAACAAAAATAGAGGCCAATGTTCCTAATATTAACACCATTCCAGGGAAAGATATCTTTTACATGGATTGCCGTGTTATGCCTAAATATAAACTTGATGAGGTAATTCAGGCCACTCGGGAAATAGCTGTCCGGATTGAAAGAGAACTTGGCCTGGATATCCAGGTGGAAACTGTTCACAGGGAGGATGCCGCCCCATCTACAACACCAGACTCTCCTGTTGTTACAGAACTTATGAGAGCTATCAAACTGGTTACAGGAAAGAAGGCAGAGCCAATGGGGATTGGCGGCGGAACTGTGGCTGCCTTTTTTCGTAAAGCAGGTTTGCCGGCAGCGGTCTGGTCTACCCAACAGGATACCGCTCATCAGCCCAATGAATATTGTTTAATTTCTGATATCTTAACGGATGCCAAAATATTTGCCTGGCTGTTCCTTAGGAACTGAACATCCTTTTTATACTAACAAAAAATTACAGGTGTACTATGATCAATCAGGAATTAATTATAAAAGCAGCTCAAATGATTTCTGAAAGCCAATATGTAGTGGCGTTTACAGGAGCAGGCATTTCCGCTGAAAGCGGCATTTCAACTTATCGGGACAAAGGAGGGATATGGGATAAATATCCTGAAGGTAGTTCAGGAGGGATAATGTCAGTAATCTCAAACCACCCAGAGGATGCGCCTCAAATACTAATGGGAGTTTTCAGGAGCCTTAAAGATGCAGCCCCCAATCCCGGGCATAATGCCTTGGTGGAACTGGAAAAAATGGGTTACCTTAGATCGGTAATTACCCAAAATATAGACAATCTCCATCGTGAAGCAGGGAATAAGCAGGTACTGGAGCTGCATGGCAACGCCCTTCGTTTGCGTTGTCTTGAGTGCGGAAAGCAACAGATCTATGAACGTGAGCCATACTTCAGGATGATGACCGGATTAATTTCGCAAACAGGTCCTTTTTCAATTCAGGAGATGATAAAATCATTACCCCTTTGTAAATGTGGAGGCCATACCCGTCTGGATGCGGTTACTTTTGGAGAGGCAGTGCAAGATTATCCCATGGCTCAAAAAGAAGCTCAAGCATGTGACATGATGTTAATACTAGGCACTTCAGGAGTTGTTTATCCCGCGGCAGCCATGCCTGATTACGCTCTCTCCAAAGGCGCTAAATTAATCGAGATTAATCCCAAAAAAAGTCCTTTTACAAAAAACTGTGATATATTTTTGGAAGGGAAAACTGGTGAGCTGCTTCCGGAAATTGTTATAGCCCTCAAGAATATACTGAGATGTTGATAGTATTTTAATTTGAAGGCTATTAACCTGCCGCCTGTTTACTCAAAAGAATGTCCTGTTATGAACATTAATACCGGCCTCCTGTTACATGAAGGACTTCCCCTGTAATATAATTGGCATTTTCACTTACGAGGAAACAGATAGCATTTGCGATATCTTCAGGAGTTCCAAGTCTTCCCAGGGGGGTTCCTTTGACTGCCCGGTCTATGACCATTTTATATTTTGGGTGAGTTTTAAGCCCGTCCGTATCTATCATGCCGGGCGCAACAGCATTAATATTGAGATGATAACGACCAAATTCCAGTGCCAATGAGCGGGTAAGGCCAAGTATCCCTGCTTTAGATGATGAATAATTTGCCTGACCCGGATTTCCAAGGTAGGCCCGGGATGAAAGGCTTACTATCTTTCCGTATTTTTTTTTAGCCATAACAGGGGTAACAAATTTACAGCAATTAAAAGCGCCTTTCAGATTGATATTAAGAACAGCATCCCAATCATCCTCTCCCATATCACGAAGAAGCTTGTCTCGTGTTATGCCTGCATTATTTACCAGGATATCTACCGTGCCATATATCTTTATCGTCTCATCTACAAGTTTCCTGGCTTCTTCCCACTTAGAGATATCTGCCTGGATATAAACGGCCTCGCCACCATTAGATTTAATTTCATTAACCGTCTTGACAGCACTATCATCTATGATATCATTTACCACCACTTTAATACCGCTATTAGCAAATTTTATAGCTGTTGCATGCCCGATACCACAGCCTGCACCAGTGATTATAGCTATCTTTCCTTGTAACGCCATTATATCCCTCCAAAATTATATTTATTGCTATTGATCAGGATCTTTTTCTTTACATCACATTATTAATATCGTTTCAATATTTTGTACTGAATCGCCATTTTGATTATAAACTATCCCCTAACCAGCCTGCGCCCATTTTGGAAAAACAGTAAAATCAATTGAAAATACATCGGTTCCCAGAAAATAAAAAACGGCAGTGATTACTGCAATTCCTAAAATATTTATAAAAAAACCCACCATAACCATTTCTATTATTTTAACGCGTCCGCTGCCGAATATAATTGCGTTAGGAGGTGTGGCAACAGGCATCATAAAGGCGCAAGACGCAGCAAGAGTGGCCGGAATCATAAGGATAAGTGGATTAATCTTCATGGCGCATGCAATAGAAGCAAGCACAGGAAGTATCATTTCTGTTGTAGCTGTATTTGAAGTTAACTCCGTCAAAAAGGTAAGACTTCCGCATATGGCAGGTATGACTATAATGATTGATGTATCCTCAAGCCATTTAAACTGAACCCCTATTAAGTCAGAAAGCCCGGTTGCCTGAAAGCCTTTTGCCAAAGCAAAACCTCCTCCAAAAAGGATTACTATATGCCATGGAATACGTAGAATAACATCAGATCCCATCACTGTTGTTTCATCTGAAGTTTTATCTTTAACAGGAACAAAGAACAGAGTCATTGCCATGAATACAGCCACAGTACCATCATCAATAAATCCTGGCCAGGGCAAGATCTGAGACCATCCCGGGATAGTAATAAATCCAATTTCCAGCTTTTTTCTGAAAATCCATAGAAAGGCTGTCATAATAAATACTAAAAAAACGGCCTTTTCTTCAAAACGAACATGACCAAGGGCGTCATATTCTTTATTCACCATGGTTCTATCTGCTTCTAAATGCGAGGGTGGACGAAAAAATATTTTAGTAAGCATTATCCAGATAGCCCCTCCCATGATAAGCATAATAGGCACGGCCATCAACATCCATTGCCCAAATGAAACAGGTTCAGCTTGCGGAAATGTAATCTCGAATATTCGTACAAAAGATAAATTAGGAGGGGTTCCCACAAGGGTCGCGACCCCTCCCATTGAACAGGCATACGCAATCCCCAGCATAAGGGAGACAGCGAATTTTCTGGTATCATTTTCTCCAAATTCTTCTTCCATCTTTAGTATTATCGCAAGCCCCATGGGAACCATCATAACAGCAGTAGCAGTGTTTGATATCCACATGGAAAGAAAAGCGGAAGCGAGCATAAAACCAAGCACTATCCTGGAGGGACTGCCTCCTACAATTCTGATTATTCGGAGTGCGATACGTTTATGCAGGTTCCATTTTTCCATTGTCAAGGCAATCATAAAACCGCCTATGAAAAGAAAAATAGTGCTGTTAAAATAAACAGGCGCAATGGCTCTTCCCTTCATTATTCCCAGAAGAGGGTAAAGAATTAAGGGTAATAATGCAGTAGCAAAAAGTGGGATAGCCTCGGTAATCCAGTAAATAGCCATCAATGCTGCCACAGCTGCCATACGTGTCACAACAGGATTTTCAGGCTCAAGATCCATAAAAATTAAACAGACAAAGACAAC
>DAOWOF010000182.1 GCA_030642205.1 Desulfobacteraceae bacterium
GGAGAGTCTCCTTCAATTATCCTGGAGGAATGGGTCTATGAGGCCCATGATGCAGGATTTTCAAAAGCAGTTCTTTTGCCTTCAGATCAGGTAATAACTGCCCCCTGGGTATATCTTAAATGTAAATTCGGTTGTGCTTTATATGGCAAAAATCTCCAGTGCCCACCCCATAGTCTTAAATGGCAGGAAACCAGAGATATCCTTAATTCATATACCTCTGCCCTGCTTCTTGAGGGCAGCCCGCCGGGGAAAGAATTTCATACCAGGCTGCTGAATCTGGAAAAACAGGCTTTTCTCAAGGGGTTTCATAAGGCATTTGTCTTTGGGGCCGGATTCTGCCCTGTCTGCGCCAGGTGCCCGGAAAATGGAATATGCCGTCATCCTGACCAGGCAAGACCCTCCATGGAAAGCGCTGGAATTGATGTCTATGGCACTGCCCGTAATGCAGGGATATCCCTTGAACCACTGGCTGATAAAGGGCAGTATGTGAAATATATGGGGCTCTTGCTGTTAGAGTAGTGTCCATCAGTGAATGAGAAAAAATAGATGCGGATCCTTTTGGTACAAACCCCAACTTCCCATTTCGGAGCGGGAGAGAAAGTCTATCCCCTCGGATTGGCCCGGCTTGCGAGCCTTATTTTCTATCCTCATACCAAGTCTGTCCTTGACATGAATCTTTTGCCTGACCCCTGGCCGGAACTAAAGAAAAAACTTTTGGAATTCAGGCCTGATATGGTTGCCCTTTCTTTTAGAAACCTTGATCCTCTGGGAGGACATCAGGTCTCCTATCTGTCATCTTTAAAGACCTCTGCCCGCCTGATCCGCAGATTATTGCCCAAGACCAGGATATGGGCAGGAGGGCCGGCCTTTACCCTTTTTGGAAAGAGGCTCATGAAAGAGGTTCCGGAACTTGATGGAGGCTTGATTGGCGAGGGAGAAGCTACCTTTCCCCGATTATTGTCCCCTTCCCTTGTTCCAGACAATATTCCAGGTCTGATTTACAGGTCAAAAGGAGATGTGAAAAAAAATTCTTCCCGATCTGAGGTGATCATGGATGAGCTTCCTCATCTGGATATTGATGCTTTTTCCCCAAAGGCCTATGTGAATGGCAATAACTATGTCGCTGCCATGGGCATTGAAGGCAAAAGAGGTTGTGATCTGCACTGTGCCTATTGTCTCTATCCCGCGCTGGGCGGGAGAAAGATGAGACTTCGGAGCCCGCGATTAATTGTTGATGAAATGGAGGCACTTTATAAAGAGCATGGTCTCACTCTCTTTCACTTTACTGATTCGGTCGTAAATCGGCCAGAAGATCATTTTGAAGCAGTTTGCAGGGAAATCCTGAATCGAAGGCTGAACCTCACCTGGACCGGTTTTTTCCGCGAAGATACCTTGACGGAAAGATCCCTTGACCTGGCCCTGAACGCTGGATTAATAGCAATCTATTTTTCCGCAGATGCCTTGAATCGACATGGCTTACATATTTTAAAGAAGTCCCTTACCAGGAGTGATATCCTTAATGCCGCAAGGATTACTGCCAAATACGGGGTTCTCACCATGTCTCATTTTTTGATAAATCTGCCTGGAGAAACCTCCTTGGATCAAAAAGAATCTTTGGAACTATTAGAGCAGATCCTTGCGATCCACGAACCAGTGGGTAATCTGGGGGCGATTATCTTTAATAATATACGCCTCTATCCCGATGCCCCGCTTACCAGAAAGATTATAAATGAGGGTCTAATCGACCCTGAAACGGATTTGCTATATCCGTTTTATTATAATCCTCCCAGGTTTGCCCATGTGCTCCATGAAATGGAGGCCCTGTGTCATGAGGCAGGGGTATTTTCAAGACTAAAAATAAGCGATTAAATATGCTATGGGATAATGAATATCTTTTGAAGGCTCCGGGAGTATAAAAAAACCATGAGATTGATTCCCTTGAGTCTATGCCTGGAGGTATGCGAAAAAACTTTTAAGGAATCGGAAAAAAGGACGATATTTATTAAAGAAAGCAAACTAACAGCGGACAGCTCTTTACAAAGAGCTTTTTCTCCGAACATGAAATAAAAATTGTTCCTTACGATTAAATTCATTAAAGAACCGACTCCAGGGGAGGTCGACAATGGCTGAAGTAAGAGGAAACCTTATCAATTTAACAGGCGCATTAATGAGCTTTTATCCAGAAGCTCAAAAGAAAGCTGATGATATCTTGTTCAAGGAATCTGATATACATTGGGAGGATATTACAATTGACGATTGGGTAGATGCTAAAGTGTGGGATGCATTCATGAATGCTTATATGGAGGGTTCTATCTCAGGCGAAAAGGCATTGATTACTTTGGGGAGAAGAATCTATCCAGGCATAAAAGACGCAGGACAGATTCCTCCTGAAATTGATACTCCATTAAAAATGCTGAAATTTGAAGGAGAAGGTTTTAAGATATATCATCGTGGTCCGGATGTAAAACCCAGAAATTTCTTGCGCCTGAATGACGGAGATGTATTGGTAGAAGCCCCATCTCCCGGTTATAATTGTAAAGTTATTGAGGGTGTATTTCAAGGTATAGTGGAGATGTTTGGTATTAAAAGCGTAAAAGTAAACCAGACTAAATGCGTAAAACAGGGCGATAATACATGTGAATACCACATTACCTGGTAGTATCCTGATTCATTCATCGCCAGGTACGGCATGAATCATTCCTTCGCATGTTTGCGGGGTGAGATCTCGACAAGGGTTCAAGGCTGCAAATACGTTTTGCGTGTACCATTAGGTACATAGCATCCTGAAATATTATCTGAAAGGGCAAGGTAAAAACATGAAAAACTTATTGGTAAGCAAAGTAATATTTTTTTTGATTCTTTTTTATTTCTTTATTCCAGGACAGTCATCTGCCAGTCAAATAACATTCTTTGATTATGAGTATGATCATGCTATTGATATGTCCGAAACAGGTTCCCTTTGGAAAGATCAATATGAATGGATAAGAATTGATTATGACAGCATTGATTGGGAATCTATTAATTCAGCTACTTTATCAATTAAGCTCAGTGATGATTTTGACCTTTTCCCTGCATTTGAATTTGCCCAAATAGAACAAATTGAGACTGATATCTTTCCAGGTTTATTCGTAGAAGAGGTAGATAGCAAAAGTCCATCATGGTACTGGAATATTGATGCTGTAAGCTATCTGAATATTGGTGACTCCACCAATACCCTGGATATCCTGCTGCAAGCCGAACAAGGTGACTTTGAGTACCATAATGCCAGATTGATCGTTGACTATAACGAAACAAACGAGCCTGTGCCTGAGCCAGCCACTGTCCTCCTTCTGGTTATAGGTTTAACTTGGCTAATAATGTATAGAAAGAAATTTAAAAAAATAGACATAGCAGGGTAAAGATAGTAATACACCTTGTGGCATAATGATCACACCTCATTGATGATAGTTTTTTTCAAAATTAAGCTATCACCCTGGTTTATCAGGATCAATGAGGTTTTTTAGTATATTTTTTTGCATTTATGCAAGAGACTCATTAGAAACAGAGAAATACATGACAAACAAAAAAACATTTAATGACCTTGGATTTTCAGCAAAAGTGCTGGACTCAATTAATGAAAAAGGGTTTGAAGAGCCAACCGCAATTCAGACCATAACTATTCCTGTAATGCTAAGAGATGATACTAATATCATCGCACAGGCCCAGACAGGTACAGGCAAAACAGCTGCCTTTGGATTACCTTTGGTAGAAATGGTTAAGACAGATTCCAAATCAGTTCAGGCTCTAATTCTGGTTCCTACACGCGAGTTAGCCATTCAGGTATCAGAAGAAATTAATTCACTAAAAGGAAATAAAGGCCTCAAAATAATACCAATATATGGTGGCCAATCTATTGATCAGCAGTTTCGCAGCCTGAAAAAAGGTGTGCATATTATAGTTGGGTCCCCAGGAAGGATAATTGATCATCTTAACAGAAAGACACTAAAGCTTGAAAAAATTGAGCACCTGATACTTGATGAAGCAGATGAAATGCTAAATATGGGATTCATCGAAGATATAGAAGAAATAATGAAGCATACAAATTCTGCCAAAAGAATCCTGATGTTTTCTGCAACAATGCCAGAGAGGATAAAGGCCCTTGCATACAAATATATGGCCAATTATGAGTTTCTTACTGTTAAAAAAGAAAAGCTGACAAATAATCTAACGGAGCAAATATATTTTGAGGTAAAAGCATCTGATAAATTTGAGGCACTATGCAGGATAATTGATATTGAAGATGTTTTTTATGGATTGATTTTCTGCAGAACAAAGAGAGATGTTGATTTTGTTGTAAGTCATTTAATAGATAGAGGATATAACGCAGAAGCTATTCATGGAGATTTTTCACAGATACAAAGAGAAAGGACTCTGGATGCATTTAAGAAACAAAGAATCAATATCCTTGTTGCAACAGATGTTGCCGCACGTGGAATTGATGTTAATAATCTCTCCCACGTTATAAACTATTCACTGCCTCAAGATCCTGAATCGTATGTTCATCGGATAGGTCGAACAGGAAGGGCTGGGAATGAGGGTACTGCTATTACGTTTATTACTCCTAGTGAGTATAAGCGACTGATGTTCATACGGCAGATCGCAAAGACTGATATTAAAAAATCAAAACTACCAAGTGTAAAAGATATTATTAAAGCCAAAAAGAAAAAGATAGATGATGACCTGGCTGCTATTCTTGAAGATAAAATTGATAATAAATATCATAGGTGGGCGAAGAAATTGCTTAAGGATATAATCCAACAGAAATATTAGCTGCTATTCTTGACTATTGTTTTGAAGAAGAACTCAATCCTGATGCCTATGGAGAAATAGAAGAGGTTAGTGCAAGAGGAAAACAACTTGATAAACAGGGCAAAGCAAGACTTTTTGTCGCAATTGGCAAGAAAGATAAAATTAATGCCAAAAAGCTTGTTGAGCTTATTTCAAGCAGAGTTTCAATTAAGCCTAAACAGATCAGTGACATACA
>DAOWOF010000193.1 GCA_030642205.1 Desulfobacteraceae bacterium
ATTTGCTGTTTTGTATTAGATCAATAATAGAATTGCTATACCCATTAGGATCTACTACAATTTACCTTAACCTTTGCTAAACATGGCAAGGAGAAATTATGGCACAAATAGATGCGTTTTTTAAACTTATGCATGAACAAGGCGCCTCTGATTTGCACCTGGCATCCGCTCAACAACCTATCTTGCGTATAGGTGGCGAGCTGGAAAGAATTAAATATAATGAGCTTACCGATGATGATCTGAAATCCATGCTCTATGAGATAGCGCCTGAGGATAAACTAAAGACCTTTGAAGAAACGGGAGATATTGATTACGCCTATGAGATTCCCGGTCTTGCCCGTTACCGCGCGAATTATTTCCAGCAGATAAATGGTATCGCTGCAGTCTTCAGGGAAATACCCTCTAAGATTCAGTCTTGTGAAGACCTGGGACTGCCGTCCGTCATAAAGCGCTTATCAACCTTGCCCAAGGGTCTGGTACTGGTTACAGGTCCGACTGGCAGTGGAAAATCAACGACCCTTGCCGCCATTATTGATGAGGCAAACAGGACACGGAAGGACCATATCCTGACCATTGAAGATCCTATCGAATTTGTGCATCAATCTAATCGGGCAATAGTAAATCAGCGTGAAGTTGGAAGTCATACAAAATCATTTTCAGCCGCTCTTAGGGGGGCATTACGAGAAGATCCTGATATTATCCTGGTGGGTGAAATGCGTGATCAGGAAACTATAAGCCTGGCTATCGAGGCATCAGCTACAGGGCATTTGGTTTTTGGAACCTTACATACTTCAAGCGCTGCCAAAACAGTGGATCGAATGATTGAGGTCTTCCCTACTAATCAACAGGAACAAATAAGAAATACTCTTTCAGACGGAATCAGAGCTGTTATAGCCCAGACACTTTTTAAACGCCTTGGAGGCATGGGCAGAGTAGCCGCAGTTGAAGTCATGATTGCCACGCCGGCGGTAAGGAATCTGATCAGGGAGGGGAAAACGTTTCAAATTCCTTCTGCTATACAGACAGGGAAAAAATTTGGAATGCAGAGTCTCGATGATGCAATAATGGGCTTAATGGAAAAAAAGATTATTTCTCCGGATGATGCATACTCCAAAGCAAGCGACAAGGCCAGATTCTTGCCTTTTTCCAAAGCAGCGCCAGCAGATTTTACCGAGGTTTGAGCTTTTTTTCCAGGAGAGCAATCCATGCGTGAACAAGAACTAAATTTTATTCTAACAACTATGTTGGAGGCATATGATAATGTTTCTGACCTTAATATTACTGTGGACAAACCCTTTCAGGTTGAATCTGACGGCCAGTTAAAGCCAGTGAAGATTAATCCTTCTATTGACCAATTAACGCCCTTCCAGGCTGAAGTTTTTGCATTAAACCTGATTGCCGGAGATCGACGTTTAACCAGAAAGCTCCTTCAGGAAGGATCCTGTGACCTGTCTTATCAATTAGCAGGAAAATCTCGCTTCAGGGTGAATATATTTTCTCAAAAAGGCTATTTTTCCACTATCATGCGTCAATTGGCCACACGGGTGCCAACTATTAACGAATTGGATTTGCCTTCGGCCTTTATAAAAATGACCGAGGAAAAAAATGGCATTATCCTTATCACAGGAGCCACAGGCAATGGCAAGACTACTTCCCTGGCAGCTGTGCTGGATGCAATTAATGAAAACAAATCAATACATATTATAACACTGGAAGATCCCATTGAATATCTTCATTCCCAAAAAAATGCTACTTTTAATCAGCGTGAGCTGGGGACAGATTTTGATTCCTTTTCATCTGGTTTGCGATCTGCCCTCAGACAAGCGCCCAAGGTAATATTAGTAGGCGAAATGCGGGACAGGGAAACGGTTGAGATTGGTCTGACAGCAGCTGAAACAGGGCATCTGGTTTTAAGCACTCTCCATACCATTGATGCAGGTCAAACTATCAACAGAATTGTTGGTATGTTTGATGAAAAGGAAGAAAGACAGATCAGGATAAGATTGGCAGATACTGTTCGATGGATTGCCTGCCAGCGGTTGTTGCCTAAAGAGGGTGAAGGACGCATCGCCTCTTTCGAAATTATGGGATCAGATTTGAGAGTCAAAGATACGATTCTGCATGGTGAAAACGAGGGGAGGTCTTTTTATGATATTATCAGCTCCAATCGCGCATTTGGTATGATAGCATTTGATCAGAGTATCGCGGAGCTCTTTAAAAAAGGTCTAATATCTGAGGATACAGCTCGCACTTATGCCTCACGGAAATCTGTGACAGGAAGGGCTATAGATGAAATAAAGGCTGTTCGGGGAGAAAAGACCTCTTCCATTGAAGATTTGGCTATTGATAAGCATTATGGCAAATTAAACAAGAGATAAATAAATTCAAACATTTTATTTTACCATTATATTTGATTCCTCGATATACTCTTTGAGTCCTTTTAACAGAAACTTAGAAACTCAAAACCAACTGTAACTCAACAATCTTAATGGGCAGCACTTCCCTCCATTTGAAATAGATTCAAGTAGTTCCACCCACCCCAGGCCGGAGTACTTACCCGCCTGCCTGTACATAACACAGACAGGTCATAGGCCTGTTAATAGAATGATAAAATAGAGGCACTAATAAATTATCTAAAGAGGTTGAATGAAATGGAGATCAGATGTGACAAATGCAGTGTACTATTAAATATTCCGGATAATAAAATAGCTAATGGGAAAAAGATGCAGTTTAGCTGCCCTAAATGTAAAGGACAGATTATCCTGGATCCAAATGAGTCTAAAAGTGATGAGTCTGCTTCTCACAATCAAACGACTGAATCTCAGGAGGGGCATATAAAGGAAAATTATAAAGATATATTTGAAGATGATATTCCTCTTGACTTTTATGGGGAAGGTGTAAAACTAGCCTTGATTCTGGCCAATGATACCAGGAAAAGAAAAATTATTTCTCAAGCCTTGGAAGAATTAGGCTACCAATGTATTATATCAGAAACGACAAGAGAAGCAATGTCCAAGATAAAATATCATCTATTTGATGCTATAATCCTATTAGACGGTTTTGATGGCTTTGATCTTGAACAAAGTACAATTCTTCAGTGGATTAATAATCTGTCTCTTTCTATCCGCAGGCGTATTTTATTAGCCTTGATAGGTAATAAATTTAAAACAATGGATAAAATATCATCATATGCTTTTAGTGTAAATCTGGTTATAAACATAAATGACATGGATAATTTAACTGATATTCTCAGAATAGCTTTTATAGAAAATAATAAATTTTACAAGGTGTTCAGAGAAACCCTTGAAGAACTCGGAAAATCTTAAAGATTGTGTCTCAAAAAAATAAGTCTTTGATCTGCTCTATATTCGACCAAATCTATTTGGAGAAACGCTATGAAATTTCTGATTGTTGGCCCGGGCGCTATGGGCTGCCTTTTTGCTGGATACCTGGTAAAAGCCGGCAATGAAGTCCAATTACTCGATTATCGGCCTGAGAGGGCAGAGAGCATAAACAAAAATGGGATCCGGGTTGAAGGAATTACCGGAAATTTCACTGTTAAGGTCTCTGCTATAACCATAAACCCAACAGAAACGCCTGATGTGGTTTTGATCTGCGTTAAGGCTTTTCAAACAAGGACGGTAGCCAAAAAAATAAAAGCCTGCCTTGGTCCTGATACCATGATCATTACTCTGCAAAATGGGCTGGGCAATTTTGAAGTACTCCAAGAGATTCTGACACCTAAAAAAATTTTAGGGGGTGTGACTTCTGAAGGCGCGACGCTTCTTGGTGATGGCCATGTAAAACATGCCGGCCACGGTGAGACTGTCATCGGACCTGTGAAATTGGCCAACAATCAGGTCGCACTGATAGTAAACTCTTTTAATGCCTCTGGTTTTGTTACCAAGTCCGCGGAAAACGTTCAAGATCTGATTTGGGGAAAATTGATTATCAATGTGGGGATAAATGCCTTGACTGCAATTACACGCCTTAAGAATGGAATACTCCCACAGTTAGAAGGCACCCGAAAGATTATGAAAGAAGTTGTCAATGAGGCAATTAATGTAGCTCAAGCCAAAGGCATTCAACTTCCTTACCCTGATCCGCTTAAAAGGGTAAATGAGGTTTGTCAGGCTACATCTGACAATATTGCCTCTATGCTACAGGATATCCTGAAACATAGAATCACTGAAGTGGATTTCATCAATGGGGCCATTGTCAGGGAGGGAGAAAAATTAGGCATTCCTACCAATGTAAACCATACCTTAACCTGCATGGTGCAAGCTTTGCATGAATCCTATAAATACAGAATTACAGATTAGATTAAGGGGCGGGGTGAACATGGATTCCACTGTGACGACAAGATCCTCTCATACCAAATCGCTCCGCGATTTCCCTTAATTTCTTATCGCTATAGTGGTAATATTCGCTGTCGATGAGGACAGAACTTCTCCTTGGCGACAGCGGCAGATATGCCCGTTCAGGAGGCTTGATTTTTAGCGGCTTATAATAAGCCGCTGCTTTTTTATCAGGTTTTGCGATATTCAATTTATTTTACAAGTCTTTTTCTGAAGCCCAGAAGACCTAAGAAGCCGGCGCCCA
>DAOWOF010000139.1 GCA_030642205.1 Desulfobacteraceae bacterium
ATAACCTTGATATCAATAAGATCATCAATCCTGTTTTCAAATATATCCACACTTAACTTGCTGTTGAATTTAGTTGGAAGATACCAGACAAAACCAAAATTTACGCTCAGACCCTCTGATTCATTTAAATGGGGATTCCCATAGATATCAAGAGCCCCGCCTGCGGCTACACCAATAAAATCATCGTACATTTGGGCGAGAGTCGGGATCTGATATGATTTTGCAATTGATGCTCTAAGTAACAAGGAAGATATGATTTCCCAGCGTAATGATAATTTTGGAGAAAAATTACTGCCAAAATCATTGGAATCTTCCATACGACCAGAGATCTTGAGAGTCAAGTCATGGAGAGGCTGGAGCGCTACTTCAGTGAAAAAGGCTGATGTCTTGCGGGATTTATTTATCCTGACCGATGAATCTATTTTATTGTCAAAATATGTTATTCCGCTTACAAAGGATAACCAGGACTCAAGATCATAACCGATATTGGCATGCAGTTCAGTAAAGGTCGAATCTTTATCGCCATATCCAGCCTCACTTAGAGCTCCAATAAAATCATATACTGTTTCCTGCTTTGTATAATGTATGCCAGCGTCGTAGCTCCATTGGTCAATTTCTCCTCTGACACGCGTTCCCAAATGGAGATCTTTTTTTTCTGTTGTACGAAAATCGTCTCCAATGTATTGGTAATCACGATTAAATTCCGAGTATCTCCACACCATATCCAGCAAACCTGATTTACCAATATCATAATTGAAACTACCGCCAGCGCCTGTCTTTTTAATATCGGGAAAATCCCATGGAATTTCTGAATCTCGGGAATAGTGATCCAGGTTAGAGGTAAAAGCAGACAGATTACAATATACATTGCCCATTGAAAAACCATTTGCCATATCTACCTGATATTCATTTCCATCACTCCTTGATGAGAGTCCATATTGAGTTTTGACTGTCAAATCGTCAATATGCCTCCTGGTTATAATATTAACTACACCTGCCACCGCATCTGCCCCATATCTGGCAGACGGGCCATCTCTTAAAACCTCAATTCGTTCAATCGTCTCAATGTTTATGTTTCCAATATCAGCGAAAGAATAACCCTGCATTGTAGGAAAGCTGCCCGGCAGCCTGATACCGTCAATCAGCACCAGAGTATGACTGATGTCCATTCCACGCATACGGATTGTTTGAACACCGGGTGAAATAGTCTGGTCCGGGGAGGTTACCAAATCAATTCCCAAAGTAATATCAAGGATATTTGCCAGGGTAGTGGCTCCAATATCCTCGATTTCATTTCGTGTAATTATCTGAACAGGAACTGTCAGCTTATCAGGATCAACAATGGAGCCAGGGGCTCCTTTTACTAATATATCAGGCAGCGTCAGGCTTTTATCCTTGGCATTACCAGAAGTAAAAGGGCAAAAGATAAACAGAATAGATAAAATGATGATAATATAATTCATAAAGTTTATTGGGAACCTCTCGCCTAAGATATTAAAAATAAGGATTTGGATAAGGTTAGGAGTAAAAATCAGAGCGTGGTATAAGTATATTGCAGATGGTTTTGCCGCTAACTCAGCCAAACATTTTTTTTAAAAGGGATGAGCTGCCCATCCGTGAAGATGGATGGACAGCTAAGGAGATGATCATTTACAAAGAGCCATAGAGAGTTTATTCAGTATATTCTTTGATTTATTAATTGTTCTGATTGCATCCTGATCAAAGATCCCCCTGGTACGAATTAAGGATCGGCCAATTGAGACTTTTAAAGCCATCATGGCAAATTCCAAAGGAATGGCATCCTTCATGGGATCAATTACCATAGGCATCATCCCAAACATCATGGGCATCATTGCCGGCATTTCTTTCATCAGGCCAATTATTTCCTCTTTGGTCTTGATATCCATAACCTGATTAAGGACAAACTGCATCAGGCCAAGCATTGGATCCAGCATTTTCATTTTGGCAAGAGCCATTTGAGCATGGGAAATTTCTGAATAAGCCTTCCTGAGATCAACACGGGCCTGCATCCTGTCCAAGAGATTAAAATGATTAATTCCTTCAGCAGCAAGATCAAGATGATCTCCTGCATCAGAGATAAATTGGCATAGATTGCTGATATTCGATTCTTCTGAATCAATAATAATTGGCTCATATATTACAGTCTCTGGTTCTTCCTCAGGGGGAACATCAATATCCCCTACACATGAAGTAGTGATCATGACAGAATCAATCAGGCTTATTTCGCTTAAATTATAAAGCTTTATGAAAATTTTTGAAGTATTGCCACTAATAAGGAATCTGGCTGTATATTCGCACCACTCGCCAAACTGGTTCCCTTCACCTTCAAGGATCTTTATATTAATCCCTGTCATCTCAATTTCATCTGTATCGCCAATGGTCACCCTGTCCGGCGGAGAGGGAAGGCTAGTATCCTTGGTATAACTTTTCCCTGCCTCAACAAGCCTGCTTTCATCGACGTTGATAACAAAAGCAATCCATTGAACCCAAAGTTCTTTTTCCTCACAAGCTGAAGCATCCACAGGGATTTCAAATAACAGGGAGGTCTCAGCCATGCCGCCGTAATAACCACATCGATCATAGGATCCATAGGGGGGGAAATGAGCGCAAGTGCCAAAAATACCATCAGGAACATCCGCATGAATTAACTTGGGTACTCCATTTGTATTAACCCATTCGTCTCCAATTGCATCCGGTTCCAGAAATTCGATGTCCCGTCCGGGTATGCCCGGAGGTATATCCGTTGGGTCTCCAGGCTCCTTTGGGCAATGTAATTCATCAATATTAAGGGCATTAAATTCCCAATTCTGATAGGTATAATCATCATTCGCGCTCCAGTCCGGGGCAGGACTTTCAGCGAATGCCATTGGCCCACAGAAAAAAAACACTGCCAACAGGGCAATAAGACCTATAAAAGATTGCATGGTCAGGCCCTGTCTTATGGAAGAAATAAATCCAGGCATATTAACTCTCCTTTATCCTTAAAATTTTGATCCGGAGAAAAAAAATCCCCGAATCGTTAATAAAACGATCCGGGGATATCCCTTTTTTATCCTGATCAGATCTTTTAAGGCGACCCTTCACCACGAGTTGAAGCCTAACATTCAGGCAGGTCTTCTGACTTGCGGATCACTCTACTGACTGTGCCTTCCCATCAATATTATATCAACAGTGGCATATTGAGGTCTTTGCAGAAATGGATATTTTACAAAGGCCTCGCAACAGCGTTCGTCCCCGATTACAGCGACGGGCTCGTCCCCGATTTTAACGGGGTTCCCTTTTAAACTTATTTTGAGTACCTGAATAATTTTGTTATTTAGCATATTTTAGAAAACAATAATTTGTCAAGTCTAAAAATTAAAATCCTGATATTTGACATAAGTCCAGACTTAAAGAGTGGAAGGGTCCAGCGGATTCTCATCTTTCTGCTTTCTAATCAGCCTTAAAAGGTCGATATCCATCCTGTTCTTTTTGTTCTTAAGTCAGGTTAAAGGTTTTTATATTCTTTTGGCATATTAAAGAGTTCCTTATTTAATCCTGCATTATCTATCTTCTTAACTATACAGATCACCGTAAGCTGTAGTGCCCAGGAGAACAAATCCTAAGAATGATATAAACGCTATTAAACTATGCTTTTTTTTATTCATGATTAATCCTTTATGAACTTTAGCAATAAAAGGTACTTTGTAACTAGTACTTTTCTATTCAGCTATTTCAAGAATACTGATTTCAGACACGCGACACTGATTTGATTAAACTTTGCTGTTGAGCATATAAGAAATAGTAAAGAGAGAACCCATCAGAGTTAAACCTGCCTATTAGCAGGATTCGCTAACGTATCATGTTGCTTTTTAGCGGGTTCTTCCTCTACTCTCTTTGAGCTTTTCATGATTTAATCAGATTGGTGTTGCTTTGGATAGTCTCTGAATAGTTACCTTTACTTTAAAGGTTGAATATTTAAATAGTTAGATTTATCGCGCCTTGAATAAGAGGCAAATTATTGTGTGGATTTTATTTTCATATTCATAATAGGCTGCTATCCTTTTTCATAAATCGTATTATTTATTCCACCTCTATTTTTGTTGCTTTTTTCTTATTGGCACAATTTTTTTTCTGGTGAATAATATCAATCCTTTTATCTATCATCGATCTTATAGCCTTTAAAAATTCTATTCGTGACTGTTGCATATGTGTATGAAATTGAGAGTTTGTTCCTATTTGTTTGCCAAAAGCGGAAATACATTTACCTATTGGGCATGAAATCTTCTCCTTTGCGCTTTCTTCTTTAGTCATGATCATCTCCTTGAAAGGTAATTGCCACATATTGTTCTTCCATAGTTGCCTTTATTGATGTTGAAGCGGCTACTTGCCTTGGAAGTAATATATGTCTTTTAAAGCTGCCAATACGAATAATTAGCTCATCTGAAATCTTGTTCAGCTCAATATCCTTTTTAATAAGAAAAGGTAATTTTATAAGTAATTTATATCCCCCCTTTTCTTTAATCAGATTATATGGTTCTCCTTTAAAAAAATGTTTCAATGGATCCTGATCAATATATATTTTATCAGCCAGGCCTTTTAGATTATCATAGCCTATTACTTCTGAGTTAAAGAGATTTACAGGAAAAATAGGTATGGGTCTAAATAATTCTTCCGCCTTTAAAATATATTGTTTCTGAAGTACACTCCAATCTTTAAAATATCCGCTCTCAGCATCATCCGGCAGAATCCTGTTCATTATAATGCCGTCAATATTCATTTTGTAAAGACAAAAATACATAAAGGCTCTCTGAGTCTCTTTTAAAACAATTTTTTCAGGATTTGTAACAAGACGCACAGTTGTGATGTCGGGGTCAGAGAGGACCTTATCCACACCTTTTAATCGTTTAAACAAAGCCGCAATTGCTTCAAAATAATCATCTCCAGGAAGGGGAATATTGGATACTCGTTTGATTACAGGACGAGCATATTTAGCAATTGTTCTTTCCCACTTGAATATTTTTTTCATATACCATTCCAGGGTAGTAGGCATACTTATAAATCTCAGGGACTCGCCCGTGGGAGCGCAATCAAGGATGATAACGTCAAACTCTTTATTATTAAAATAGCTATTAATATAAAGGAGCAAGCTTACCTCCTCCATCCCTGGCAAAATGGCTAGTTCTTCAGCAAGTATTTCATCAATTCCGCTAGTATTTAAGATAAGTGAAATATACTTATGAATATCGCCCCAGTTTTTTTCGATTTCTTCCTGTATATCCATTTCCTGAATCCATAAATTAGTTGAAACCTCAATTGGTTGACCTCTATTCTGATCCAGGAGATCATGTTCAAGATCAAAAATATCTGAAAGACTATGAGCGACATCCAAAGACATTATTACGGTTTTATGACCCATTGCAGCAGTTTTAATTCCGGTGGCCGCCGCCATACTTGTTTTACCAACTCCGCCTTTTCCGGCAAAGAATATAATTCTCATAATATTTTCTCCAATTCAAGGAAGCATAAAAACGGAAAATTCAGCAACTGTTGTTGAAGCAAGGGGATTAAGTTAATAATCATGGATTAAGATCCATAATTATTAACTATTTAAATCTTTCCGCGTTATTCAGACTCGCAATAGCCAGGATAAGCAGCCTTTACGCCTTGTCCTTGATGCTCATTGCTTACCGGAAAAAACTCAATTTATAATCTTCTGAGGCATAGATCTAAAATTCAGTTGTTAAAAAGAGTTTGAAACTTCTACCAGGCTGTATTCTCTGAAAAGACATTGGCTCTGTATATGCTTTATTTAAAATATTTTCAATAGCAAACAGAATGGTATTTTTATCTCCGACAAAGCTCTCTTTCAAACTAAAACCTGTTCTAAAATTAAAATAGGCAAATGCCGGCAAGGGTGTAAAAACAGGCATAATAGAAACCATATCATCCATAGCTACCCCTGCCTTGATTTGTCTGTCTACTCCATCATGAGCATCAACTATTCTTGATTCCAGCTGAGCCCATTAATCATTAACTTTATAAAATTGTTCATTTTCATATCTTAGCCCAATATTCCCATTAAGAGGAGGAGTGCTGGCCAACTTTCTGCCGGTGATAGTATTTTTGCCTTTGCAATAAGCAATATTTGCGAATGATGACCAATTATCATTGAATGTATAGCTTACAGCGCTTTCAAGCCCCCATAATTCAGCCTTTCTTGTATTAACGAATTGAATAGCATTTTTTTCGTTCCCAGGCTCTGCCTGGGAATGCGTGTTTCAAGGCTCTGCCTTTTTTTTAGACCAGCGATTTTACTGTTACCAATCCTTTTAACCCGATATAGTCACGGCCGCTGGAATATCTCCAAT
>DAOWOF010000191.1 GCA_030642205.1 Desulfobacteraceae bacterium
AAAAAAGATAGAAATTATACTCCGTAACAACCTGTTGTCTGTTGATAGTCTTTTTATGAGCCCATCACATTTTAATCCTCAAAAGATGAGATTATATTCCCAGGATAATTCTTCCATCATCAATGAACACAAACGAAAAGATAACTAAAAACATTTATAAAAATACGTGATGATAAAAACAGTGTCAAACAAAAAATTTAGCCTTGTTAAATAAGAATAGGTTTTAACAATTTTGATTATGTTATTTTAATATATTGAAGTATCCAAAAGCAACAATGCCATATCTTTTTGATATCAGCATCGTTTTCACCCATATCGGGTGTGTTTTCATGGAATTTTAAATAGTGCAATAACTATGCTTGAGAAGAATGGGGCAGACTCATGGAATTTTAGATTTTTAGTTTCTGAAAAATCATTACATCTTTTTCTACAAAAACAAGTCCTGTTTGCCACTGTCTGGCTAACCAGACAAAGGTCTCCTTTGAATAAAAACAGATGTGAGTATCATCGTCTTTATAATGCCAATTGCCAAATGCTTTTTGGTCGATAACTAGTTGTGACATAATCCCCAGATACCCACCGGGTTTTACGCATTTCCACATTCTATTCAAGCTCTGTTTAGGCCTTTGTAAGTGTTCTACAACTTCTGTTGCAGTGACAAAATTGTATTCAATCTCCAAGACTGATTTATCTGCGGCAAAAAACGGATCATAGATTGACATGGGACATCCAAATTCCTCAAACATAACAGAAAGAGTTGGTCCAGGGCCGCAACCAAAGTCTAATCCTCTATTGTTCTTGGATAATCTACTAATCATTGGAAGATATATCCGAGACAGAAATTTGCGATATCCTGTATCATCTGGAGAATTTTGATGAAGTTCATATCTGGATTTTTCTTCTTGGGTCAACAGAAATGCCTCGGGTTGAACAAACACCAATTGGCAATTTAAACACTGAAAATACACCCTGGTTTTGTCTTGATGATATTTTTCTGTTAATGAACTACACAATGGGCAGCATATGGTCTTCATACAAGTCATTAGTCATTTTTCATTACAACACGGTTTCATTTTTTTGGTATGCCCGCCAGGGCATGGAGTTGATTAAAAGAATGGATCACAAAATTCCTCTTTTTAGGTGTCCTGTGAGGGCGCTATTTTTTTCAAAATAAGAATTACTGGCCTTTCGAGGTATCTCTAGGGTATTTTAAACCCAGCGGATATGATTGCTGATTTAACTTTTTCAATAGCCTTTGTATCATCTATTTCAAATTGAACCTTCTTTGACTGAAGATCTATAATTACATTTGATGTACCTTTAACCCCTTCAACCGCTTTTTTCACCGATCCCGAGCAATGCATACAGCTCATACCCTCAACAATCAGGAACTCTTTGTTTTCCATAGCCTTTTCTAGTTTCTTTACAGTTAAGTATGCTTTTATGTAGTACCATAACAGCATAATGGTTAATATAATCGATCCCAAAATTTTAAGCCAAAAAGGCAGAATCTCATGTTGGTTATTCAACAATACCCCTTGAAGACCATATTCTGAAACAAGAACATTAAATAAAAGGCCTAAAACCAGACTGGCAACCGAAATAACCGCCAGGTAAATTACAGTAGATCTCCTGCCCACCAGTGAATGAATGGTCGAAATACTTATGGCATTAGTGGCAGGCCCGGTCAAGAGAAAGACCAGAGCCGCTCCCGGAGACAGCCCCTTCATAATTAAAGCTGCAGCTATTGGAGTTGAAGCTGAAGCACATACATACATTGGAATTCCGATAATTAGCATAACAAGGATTGATAAGAAATTTCCTCCCATATATAATTCAAAAAAATTATCGGGAATAATGGCGCCAATAAAGCCTGCCACAAACAAACCTATAAGAAGCGGATTGGCAATTGATCCCAGAAGAGAGTCTTCAATATACACAAAAATCGATCTAATTCGTTCGCCCATGCTTTCCTGCGCATTATTTTGGAGTATAGGGAATATTTGAGCACTATCCTTCTTTATTCCTATTATATTAACCAGAATCCCGGCAAGCAAGGCGGTAATAAGAGATGCCACAATACGAAATATTCCAAAGACCCAGCCTAATAGAGAGTAGGTAATCATGAAACTATCAGCCCCCACTTGAGGAGTGCTAATCAAAAACGCAATAGTTGATCCGTTAGAAGCCCCGCTATTTTTCAAAGAGGCTGCAACTGGCACGACACCACATGAGCATATAGGCAAAGGGATCCCAAACAGAGTTGCTTTGATTACCGATAAGAACGAATTTGAGCTAAGATGTCTTTTGATAATAGAATCAGGAAAAATAATATGCAGGGCCCCTGCCATCATAAATCCAAAAACAAGAAAGATTGCAACGTCATTATAAAAAATTAGTATTTCATAAATTAAATCAGGGAAAAAATCCAAGTCTAAACCCCATTTATTTCATTTTAAGACAGGCTGTTTTTTTAAAGGCTTCCTGGTTTTAGAGATTTCATGAATATTTTATGGATTCCTAACATCTATTTTAACTTTTAATCATACCCATGATTTATATTTATGCAAGATTTATAATGATTGAAGAAGAGATCTCCCTTGAAAGGCCACAAATATCTTCATTTATTGAATATTTTTTGTTATTTTAAAGAAGTAACTTTTCTATAAGTTTGGGCAAAAATAACCTGGTAAAATTTTCATAACTATTCAGCAAACAAAGCCAAAAGAATAGGGTTTAAGTGTATAAAAGAGACCAATATAAATGAAAAAGGTACTAACAGGGCTTGATAATCTCCATATTAAGGTCTGGAAAAACTTAAAAGGCTATCGTCTTGGACTATTGGCTAATCAGGCTTCATTAGATAGTAGATTAAATCCTGCCCGGGACATTATTTCAGAATTACTGCCTGGCCAATTAAAAGTAATTTTTGGCCCCCAACATGGGTATGGTGGTCAAGATCAGGATAATATGCAGGAAACCGATCATACTCAAGACAACAAACTTGGAATCCCGGTTTTCAGTCTATATTCCGAAGCAAGAGAGCCAATGCCCTATATGCTTGAGGAGATAGATATTCTTGTTATAGATTTACAGGATGTAGGGACAAGGGTCTACACCTTTGCTTCTACTATGCTTAACTGCCTGAGAGCAATGGCTGAGAGAGGGAAAAAAGTACTCATTCTTGACCGCCCCAACCCCTTGGGGGGAGAGGTAGTGGAAGGGAATATTCTCCGGTCAGAGCTATATTCATTTGTTGGGCCTTATAAGATTCCAATGCGCCATGGGTTAACCATGGGCGAACTCGCTCTGCTCTTTAATAAGGTCTTTGCTTTAGATTGCGATCTTGAAATTATTCCTTTGACTGACTGGAACAGGAAGATGCTTTGGAATGATACCGGCTTAAAATGGCTCATGCCCTCAGTTAATATGCCTCTTCCGGAAACGGCATTTGTTTATCCTGGGCAAGTTATTTGGGAAGGAACCAATCTTTCAGAGGGACGAGGGACCTGCCGTCCCTTTGAGATCTTTGGAGCCCCTTTTCTTGATCCTGATGCCATCCTGAAAAACCTGCAATGTGAGGCTGTTAAAGGATGTATTTTAAGGGAATATCTCTTTATTCCTACATTCAACAAATGGAAGGGCAAACTATGCAGGGGATTCATGATTCATATCATTGACCCTCAACAATACAGACCCTACTTAACCTCCCTGGCTATTTTACAGGTGATCATAAAGCTCTATCCAGATGATTTTGCCTGGACTCGCCCCCCTTATGAATATGAATATATTAAAAAACCGATTGATTTAATAATAGGAGATGCTGATATTAGGAGTAAACTGGAAAAAGGAAATTCAATCACCGAGATTAAAAGAGGTTGGAAATCAGAACTGGAAGCATATATTGAATGGCGTAAACCCTTTCTCCTATATCAGTAGAAAAAATTTGGTTCTATTTCTGGTCACCGCTAATCCACCTATCAATCGCATCTTTATCAAACCTCCAGACACGACCGATTCGAATTGCGGGAATTTTTCCTTCAGCAGCGTATTTGCAAATAGTAATTTCATGCAATTTAAGATATTTTGCCACTTCTTTTGTTGTTAATATTTCAGGCATTGCTTTCTCCTTAAAAATAAGAGCATATTTTTATTGAGAGATTATTTTTAACCTTATTTGGTAGGAAAGATTAGTGCCCTATGGCAAGGTATTTACAGCTTTGTCCTATCTCTGCGTCAAACTTAGAATTCAGTCCTCGACTTTAGACTATTCCTGTGGTTGCAATTTTACCTTGCTTGATTTTGTGCAATTTAAATGTTTTTAACTAGTATCATGTCATGCGTGAAATACCATATCAGGCACTCGTTATTCCTGCGAAGGTGGGAATGACGGCCATCTTTGCAACATTAAATAAATAACATGACACCATTTCATCTTTTTTTAATTTTGATTTAATGAGGGAAGGTCTTTTAAAATACTCTATTATTTTTTCTTGTAATCTGATCTTATAGATTATTTATCTATAATATTAAACAACTTTATAGTCAATAAGAAATCTGCTAATACTAATCATAAATATCTTAATAAATCAAAATCAATCTATATCAATGCTTTTAAAGACTAATATCCATTAATTATGGTTAAAATTGTTGTTAT
>DAOWOF010000124.1 GCA_030642205.1 Desulfobacteraceae bacterium
AAGGAAGATAAATTAGTATAAATATGCTTTTGCTGATAACTGACAACTGATAACTGATAACTGATACCATATAACGATTTTCTTGTTTTTTATGACAGAATTTCAGGAGTAAGGTACTAAGTCTTATTAATCTGCTTTATTAAATAGTGCCCGAATGAAAACTAGAAAATTTTTTCAGGATCAAGGAAGGTTAGAATTTTAACCGCATGAATACATTAAGTATTTTTGATATTATTCAGGTATTCTTCCCATTCAATTGGTAAAAGATACTTTTTTTTATTATTACATTCTTTGCATGCAGGAACAATATTGCCTTTTCTGCTTTTTCCTCCCCGAATTAATGGCACTACATGATCCATGGTCAGGTTTGAGAGACCTACATCCTTTAAGCAATAATAACAAATTCCAGGTTGAATCTTTTTATTCCACCAATGTGTATGTCTTAGTTGGCGAGCTTTCTGTTTTTCCCGTCGGATTTCCTGGTCACATCTATAGTCATCAAAGGTCATATTCAGCAGCAAATAATATCAATTGAGAATCTGTTGTCTGGCAGTAGTTATTTTTTATTCAATGAAGGAGCATTTATCTCTTTTAGAAGAGAATCGAACTCATTAATAGCAGGATTCCAATTTTCATGAAAATGGTCCCAAAATATCTTTTTGGCAAGGACAAAACGATTATGTTCGGAATCGGCATTTTTCATGCTTTTATCCCATTTCGCTTGCAATTGCCTCAATTTTTTCTTTAATTCTTTATCTTTAATGTCTTGAAAGAATTCATCAATTATCCTTTTACGTTCCATTTCAAAGGACAATCTGTCTTCAGTAAAAAGCCTGTGAAGCTGATCATGGCGTTCTAAGGCTTTTTTTTCTCTTTTTTGCTTTTCTGTTTCTCTGCATATATTTTCCATACTGTATCGGTAATGAAAAAAATATGCCATTCCAATCATTATTATTTTTTTGCCTTATAATTCAAATAGTTATTGGAATATCTTCCTTTCTTTAAAAAAAATAATAATGAAAAAAAAGACCTGATTTAAATAGTTATTTTCTAAAAATATGGTAAAAAATTACATATCTTGCCTTGAAGGAAGTTAATGGAACTTCTCAAGATGTCCGTGCAAAACGATATTAAGAGTTCGGTCTAAAATGTGTCTTTCCCCCTGGCAATGGGATAACGTCTGCCATAGCCAAAGGCCTTGGAGGTTATTTTTAATCCTGTAGGAGCCTGTCTGCGTTTATATTCATTAACAACCACACGATGTATTACTTCTTTTACGATTGCAGGATCATGACCTTTGTCCACTATTTTATCAACGCCCATATTTTCCTCTATGGCCTTTTCCAGAATATCATCCAGGATTTCGTAGGGAGGCAAAGTATCCTGATCTGTTTGATTGGGTCTTAATTCGGCTGAGGGCGGCCTTGTTATTATTCTTTGGGGAATAATTTCCTTTTTATGGTTAATGTGGTTGGCTAATCTATAGCACATGGTTTTGGGAATGTCTGAAATAACCGCGAGTCCTCCGCTCATATCTCCATAGAGAGTGCAGTAGCCCATGGCCATCTCGGATTTATTTCCAGTGGTTAGGAGCAGGGCGTTAAATTTATTGGAAACCGCCATTAGCAGATTTCCTCGAATCCGGGCCTGAATATTTTCTTCAGTTGCATCTTCTTTAAGACCTTTGAAAAGGTGCTTTAATGAATCTTTATATAACTGAAATAACTCTTGAATAGGTATCTCCTCAAAAAGTATTCCCAGATTAGAAGCCAATTTTCTGGCATCGTCTTTACTCATTTTGGATGTATAGGGTGAGGGCATGCTTATTCCCATGACATTTTCCGGTCCAAGGGCTCGACTCGCAATAACCGCTACCAAAGTGGAGTCTATTCCTCCACTAAGTCCCACCAAAACTTTTTTAAAGCCACAACGGGTTGTATAATCTCTGGTCCCAAGAATAAGTCCCTTAAGAACTGTTTCTTCATCAGTAGGCCAAGGATTTAATATCTCGGTATATTCCTTATCAGTATCCCAGATGATCAAATCAGTTTCAAATTGTTTGCCCAGTAAAATTAATTTTCCACCCTGATCTACTACCATGCTTGATCCGTCAAAAATAAGGTCATCATTTCCGCAGACCTGATTGCAATAAATTGCCGGGAATTTATGTGTCTCAGTTATTTTTTTTAGTATCTTAAGCCGTTGAGGGCCTATGCCCAGATAAAAAGCAGAGGCAGATAGATTAATCAGGATGTCAATATCCTTAGACGCAAGATCGGCTACAGGATCTAAATTGTATAACTTACCATCTGAAAAGGAAAAATTGCTCCAAATATCTTCACAGATAGTGACACCTAATTTTTTATCTTCCAATTCAAAAACCAGACTTTCCAGGACAGGTTCAAAATAGCGTGATTCATCATAAACATCATATGTGGGCAATAATCGTTTCCCACCCCTTTTCAGAATCCGGCCATTATTGATCAGAGCAACTCCATTGATCAACGGCTTGCCTATTTTAAGTGGGTTTTTTTCAACATAACCGCAAAGGATATTTATATCCTTATTTATGAAAGCCAATTCATTGAGCTTGCGGAGATTTTCATCTATTAAGGCTGGTTTTTCAAGCAGGTCTTTGGGAGGGTAGCCTAACAAAGACATTTCCGGAAAAACAGCTAGATTACAGCCAGCTTGATAAGCATATTCGACTGCATCCTTAATAAGTAAGAGATTATTCTTGAAATCTCCGATAACGGGATTAATTTGGCATATGGCAATTTTCATGGAAGTTTTATTGGTCTAAATTTTGCTTACTTTGAATTCATCCGTTTTTTGTTGAAAAGCTATAAATAGAGTCTGAATGAAAACCAGGATTTTTATCTGAGGCAGAGATTGACGAAAAAGACTCAATTTATAACCTTCCGAAGTATAGTTAATTGGAATTTAGCTTAATCTTTAAAACATATCAAGCGATTATTGCAACAGAAAGGTACAGTAATGGGCACAAATAATGCGCTTTTTTTAGAGGTAATAGAGTGGTTTGATGAGACTGGACAAGAGTTGGTTCACAAAATCCCGGAAAAAGGATCTGGAGAAATCAAGTTCGGGGCCCAACTTATTGTGCGTGAAAGCCAGGCTGGCATTTTGTTTTATAAAGGCAAGGCATGTGATCCATTTAGCACAGGACGCCATACCCTTAAGACAGGAAATATCCCGGTGCTTACAAAAATACTGGCCATCCCCTGGGGAATGCAAAGCCCCTTGCGGGCTGAGGTCTATTTTGCCAATATGAAGGTCTTTACTAATCTTAAGTGGGGGACAAGGAATCCTGTTGCTTTTAAGGATTCCGAACTTGGGCTTATCCGGCTAAGAGCCCATGGTATCTTTAATATCCAGGTAGTTCAGCCTGTCTTGTTCATTAATAGTCTTGTGGGCACAATGGGAAAATTTACTACCGAGGAAATTGAAGAATACCTCAAACGGGTTATTATCTCTCGTTTTAATGATCACTTGGGGGAAAACCTTGACAGTCTTTTAAATCTGGCTGGGCAATATGATAACCTTTCAACTGGACTCCAGAAACGGCTTCAGGACGATTTTAATCATTTTGGCCTTAGGTTGAATAATTTATATATAACTTCAATTACACCCCCGCCCGAGGTACAGAGCGCTATTGATGATAAAAGTCGGCTAAGCGTGCTTCAGGACCTGGATGGTCTAGTCAAGATGAAGGCTGCTATGGCCATGGAAAAGATGTCAGAATCATCAGGAGAAGGTGGATCCGGATTAGGCATGGGAATGGGGTTAATGATGCCAGCAATGTTTGCAGAATCTCTTAGGCCACAAAAACAGAGTGGCGAAGCCAGCGCAGCGCCTGCCGCGCAGGAAATAATTTGCCCGGACTGTCATCTTTCGATAGCAAATTCCTCAAAATTCTGTTCCTATTGCGGACATCAGCAACTGGTATTTGATCAGTGTATGAATTGTGGGAAGAACCTTGCTCCCAATGCCAGGTTTTGTTCAAAATGCGGCCATCCCGCAAATGAAAAACCAAAGCCAACATTTTGTCGTAATTGTGGAAAAGAGAACTTGTCAAGCTCATCTTTTTGTAATCATTGCGGCGAAAAGATATAGGCCGAAAAAATTATACTGACTGATAAGGTAGGCATGGATTTATAAATCAGCAATTGCAGAGATCCATCTGCTCAATTATAAAACTTCAAGGCCAATAATTCCTAACCCTTAATAACACAGCGGATATATTAGTTAATATGGGATTAACCATTGAACAAGCCTGTCCCCAGTGTGGAGCACCAATAGACCTGGATGAAGCAGATCTTCTAATAGAATGCCCTTTTTGCAATGTAAAGAGTTATCTTTTCAGCAATGATCATTTCCGCTATATTTTGCCTCATAAAGCTCCACAAAAGGAGATCCTCTACATTCCTTATCTGCGATTTAAGGGAAGCGTTTATTTTTGTCATGACCTGTCAATTGGCCACCGCATTGTTGATATTACGCATATTGGGCTGGATTTTAAGGAATTTCCGGTATCTTTAGGCTTAAGGCCGCAGGCCATGAAATTAAAATTTGTTTCGCCGGATATTGATGGAAAATTCTTGCGATTTACCTTGAAAGCCGGTGATATCCTGGCAAAAGCCGGCAATATTGCTTCCCTGCAGAATACAGGGAAACTGCTTCACAGGGCATATATCGGAGAACGTTTAAGTATTATCTATCTCCCTGTTTATCTGGAAAATGACACGATTATTGACGCGATCTTAAATAGACCTGTTTTAAAGGTTTCAAAGCCCTATGATATTTTAAAGGAATTGATTAATAAAAAGGCGATCAGGCAATTATCTTTTTTGCCCACCCTTTGCCCTCAATGTGGATGGAATCTTGAAGGTGAAAGAGACAGTATCGTTTTGACTTGTAATAATTGTGGATCAATTTGGGAGGCCAAAGATGGCAAGTTCAAGCAAGTTCATGCTTTCTGTGTTTCAGGCCCCGCGGAAGATGCCGTTTATTTGCCCTTTTGGAAAAATTCGGTTCAGATTCATGGCGTAAACATCAATTCATTTGCGGATTTTATTCGTATCACCAATCAGCCCAGGATCCTTGGAAAGGAATGGGATGAAGTGGAAATGAGTTTTTGGAGCCCTGCTTTTAAGATTCGACCAAAAATATTTTTGAACTTGTCCAGGCAGTTTACAGTATCTCAAAAAGACTTTAGGCACAAAGAGGGTCTTCCTGATAAAGGACTTTATCCAGCCACCCTGCCCCTTAGTGAAGCTCAACAAGCCATGAAGCTGATACTGGCCAGCTCAGCCATCCAGAAAAAAAATGTTTTCCCTTATCTAGGATCCATAAGATTTAGTATTAAATCTTCAAGTCTGCTCTATTTACCCTTTAAAGAAACTGCCCATGAAATGTTTCAACAAGATATGGGGATATCCATCAATAAGAATGCCCTCAATTTCGGGCGCCAATTATGATTAACTCGTAAAAAGTCCCTCAAAAGGTTCAGGGCGGGTAAGCCCCCTGCCTTGGGGGTGGATGGAGGAAAGGTTGATTGGAATTCACTTTAAATTCAAGAATTAAAATTTGGATCTGATGTCGAAATTGAGGGAAAGGGGAGGATATATATAAACTACCGCTTAAATATTAAAGCCAATTTGATTGAAAATAGAATAACGACACTGCTTTGTTTAAAAAAAATTGAAACGTAAACTTATATTTATTATTGGCATATATATCCAATATGATTATATTACCACCTCCTTTTAGCTAATAGATGATATAAACGGATAATTTTTTAGATTACCTGGCTTATTAATTCTCGCGGTAGTTTTGGGGTGATATATATAATAATATGCAAATAATAGGCCAGGCCTCTTAACGTAATGCAACATATTGAAAAAAGGAGGTAAAAATATTTTACAGTTGATTTATGCGGTTATAATTGTCCTGAATTACCTACATAATTATAAGAGCATCTTTGTAAAGGTATGTTTATTTGGACAGAAGAGGCAGTTATAGAACTGCCTCTTTGATTAATCTTTTTTCTTTTTTAGGATTGTGATAGTTTCTGTGATTTCATCCTGAGTTACTTCCTTGCGAAGATCTTCCATATGTTTCATTATTTTGGCAAAACGCACGCCCTCGGCAGCGCTGATCCATTCCAGTTGCAGCCTTTCAGGTCTAATTCCGAGCTTGTCCATTTTTTTTCGTATCTTTCTGACCCTTTTTTCTGTCCACTTATTGGCATCAATATAATGGCAGTCTCCGATATGGCACCCGCTAATCAGGATTATAGGAGCGCCTTTCAGAAAACCTTCCCAGATAAATTTTTCATCTACCCGGCCTGAGCACATGGTGCGAATGATACGCGCGTTTGGAGGATATTGGATACGAGAAACCCCTGCGTAATCAGCTCCGGCATAAGAACACCAGTTGCACGCAAATACCAGAATCTTTTCATCAGGCTTATCCGCAAGAAGAGCATTTTCCTGATGAAGAATTTGTAAATCTGTAAAATGGTTCATGATAATCGCGTCAAAAGCGCATTCCGCGGCGCATGTGCCACAACCAGCGCAAGCTGCGGTATTTACTACTGCAGGCGTTTTCTTTTTCGGATCAACTTTTATGGCATTATAGGGACAGACCTCAGCGCACTTGCCACAGTATTTACACCATTTGGCAATAACCTCTGCTGTAATTGGTTCAGAAGAGATCTCACCTTTATGCATCAGATGGATAGCCCTGGCTGCAGCTGCGGAGCCCTGTGTGACGCTTTCCTTTATATCTTTGGGACTCTCGGCGCAACCAGCATAGAAAACGCCTCGGGTGGCTGCGTCAACCGGCAATAATTTGGGGTGGGCTTCCAGAAAAAAACCATCCGGATTTAGTTGTAGTCCTAACATTTCCTGTAGACTCTGAGTGCTGGAAGCAGGCTCAATGCCCAAAGCCAGCACAAGTATATCCAGATGATGGATCTCCAGTTTGCCTGTCACAGTATTTTCAACA
>DAOWOF010000231.1 GCA_030642205.1 Desulfobacteraceae bacterium
ATATCCGTATGTGAACGGCAGATTTCACGGCCTCGTACATAAGGCACTATACAATAGCTGCAAAAATTATTACAACCTTCCATAATAGAAATGAAAGCAGATATTTTTCCTTTATGAAAGCCATTAGTTATTGTGGTTTGAGGAAGGTTTCTATCCAGACAGGTAATAGCTATCTTTTTACGAGACAGGGCGAGCTTTTTGAGGGTATCCATGATTCCTGCAATCTCCCTGGGACCCATTACAAAATCCAGCTGAGGAAATCTGCGTAATAATTCAGCCCCTTTTTGCTGAGCCAAACAGCCTGCCAAGCCAATAATTAAAGATGGATTTTTGCATTTCAGGTCTGACATACGGCCCAGGGAACTCAATGCCTTATGCTCTGCCTTCTCTCTTACAGTACAGGTATTGATTATAATAACATTTGCCTGGCCAGGATCATTAGTCGGGGTATAGCCATTATTGATCAGGATTTGGGCCAAATGATCAGAATCATATTCATTCATCTGACAGCCCATGGTTGTTATAAAAAAACTATTCTTTACCAAAAAAAAACTCCTATATCTGGTAGCCGAATAAAAAGACGCAAAACGACTTTTTATTCGGAGGAAAAAAATGCCATTCCCTGTTATTTAAAGTTAATTCAAATGGTTTCACCTCAGGCAGACAGGCCACAGGCCTGTCTATGAACCTTTTACGAGTCGTCCATCGATACCTCAATCAGCATAAAACCTTCTTCCTCTTTAAGAGACGCCAATAATTCCATGACCATGTTTTGACAGCCATTAGCAATACTGATTTCGATATATGCTTTATGCGGATCAATAGTCCGTACCTGCGCCATACCGTCATATGATTCAATAGTTGTCCTTAAAAAGTTGATATCTCGCCTATTAACCTGGTAAATACGCTTAATGGTCTGCATGTTGATTATAATTTGTAGCTCCCCACATAAGTTTGGATTTCAGGATATTGAAATAATTGTGATCAGGAGGAATGAGAAGTTTAACTTTTTGTTCGGATTTACGGATTAAAACACGATCGCCGTAATAAAGATCAAAACCTACCTGTCCGTCGAAGGTTATAATTACACTTTCATCGGAATCCTTTCCTATCATGATCTGAATTAAATCCGTATCTGGAACAATAATAGGCCGATTAGTCAAAGTAAAGGGACAAATGGGCGTTAATGTCAAGGCTTCCAGTGTGGGATAAAGGATTGGACCTCCAGCGGACAAATTATAAGCTGTGGAGCCTGTGGGCGTAGATATAATCAAACCGTCAGATCGAAAACTGGAGAGGACTTCATTATTAATGGTAACATCAAGATCAATAATTCTGGCCAATGCCTGTTTATTAATAACGATATCATTTAGCACCTGTGTTCTGCATACTTCCTGTCCTTCTCTAATTACCCTGGTCTCCAGCATGACCCTTTTTTCTATCTTTAGTTGGTTGGCAAGCATCATTTCTATTACAGGATAAAGACGGTTCAAGGGAATGACGGTTATAAAACCAAGACCACCTAGATTTACGCCTAAAATGGGAACTCCATGGTGCCCAATCCTGCGGGCAGCCCCCAGAAGGGTTCCGTCTCCACCAAGAACTACCAAAGATTTTACAGTTTTCGGAATACGAGATTTTTCCTCCTGACAAGAATAAATAGCTTCTTGTACATTTATTTCTTCTGAAATTGACTCGATACCACGATCCTGCGTCCATTTCACCAGCTTTTCGGCTTCAATTCTGGCGGGGTTATGTTTATGTTTATATATTATGCCTATTCTTGGAGATTTCATATATTAAAACCTTTTTATACTCATAGCCATCCAAATCAATTGCTCTTGATGCTCATTGCTCACCAAAAAAACTGGGATTTATAAGCCTCGAAAAACAGATCTTAACGAATTTGCGCTATACTGTAAACAATAAGGGAATGCAGGTCTACAGGTAAAGATTAAAATTTAGAACTATCGTTAAAATAATCGTAAAAAAGATATTATTGCCAAATAAGTAAATCTGACCCCTTTATTTTTCCGGCTTTGACCACAGGCATGACCTTCTATCTCACTTTGAAGCCCTGATGATCCTGCTGATAATAAATTTCTTGCATCTGTCCCGTAAGGTAAAGCGGGTTCGTTGCTTCAAGAGATCCTCACCTGCGAAATTGGCAAAAAAGTTGAAAAGAATCATAATGCAATCCACTTTAAATTTTATCCCTGAATTTTTCTTCAAACAGATCATCTGATTGAGCCAAAATGTTTTTATGGAGCAGTTGAAACTGTTCCACAAGAGACTTGGCAAAAGGAGTTAGTTTGGAACCACCTCCTGATGCTCCTCCCACGTTGCGGATAAGCATTTGTTCGCCGAGACGTTCTTCTGTTGCCTTTATTCTGCCCCAGACCGCCCGATAGCTCATTTTAAGTTCCTTGGCAGCTGCCTGAATCGAGCCACTGTTCTGGATAGACTCAAAAATCTTATAACGTCCCAGGCCAAAGACGATCCTCCCTGAATCATCTTCGATCCATATCTTGGATCGGATAAACAGTGTTTTTTTATTCTCCGGCATAAATTATTCCTTTGCTCAATCTTTTATCCTTACTTTTTGACAAAATAACACGAAAAAAAAATATTCAACAAGCAAAATTCAGATTTAAGGCCGACCGAATCATAGTTAATCGTTATGCCAATATTGACACATCGATTAACTATATGGTAATTGTCGACTTGTTGATTGATTAAGTCCTTATAAGAAATCTTTATTAAACTATCTAGTTTAACGACGGGTTCGTAAAAAGTCCATCAGCAGACTGAGGATATGTTTGCGTACGGCACGCGCAGACGCCGAAACCGCAGGAATAGTAAGCTATTTCGATGACTTTCGCAAGCTCGCTTACCTGCGAATGAAGATCGGTTAAAAATATGGCTAAGTTGGGATGCAAAAATGCCAAGTTATTTTTGACCGAATCCTAAACATGGAGCATGACACATGACTGAATATCTAAAGATAAATAACCGGAATGTAGCATTTGAGCCTGGCCAGACAATATTAGAGGTTGCTTCCGACAACCAGATCCAGATTCCAACCCTATGTTATTTAAAGGGGTCAACGCCTACAGGGGCCTGCCGTATTTGCGTTGTAGAGGTGGAAGGGTCCAGCATACTTGTTCCATCTTGCGCGACGCCTGCAATAAGCGGAATGGTTGTTCAAACAGAATCTGAAAGGGTCATAACAGCACGAAAGGCTATACTGGAACTGCTTTTGTCCTCAGGCAACCATAATTGCGCTATTGCTGGACCGGATATGGATGACTGGACTAGCTTGCAGTTAAAAACGATTGAAGATGACAAGGGCCAGGATCTTTGTCCTGCCTGGGGGGACTGTACACTCCAGTCTTTGGCATATATGTACCAGGTAAAGGCTGACAAATACACGCATACTGACACGGATTATCCCATGGAGCTCATGAACCCTTTAATTATCCGGGATTTTTCGCGGTGCATTCTTTGCGGGCGCTGTGTTCAGGCATGCAATGAAGTGCAGGTAAACAGGGCCATCAATTATGGATATAGTGGGAGCGCAACCAAGATCATCACAGAAGGTGACAAGCCCCTTATTGAATCAAACTGTGTTTTTTGCGGTGAATGTGTTCAGGCCTGTCCTGTCGGAGCCCTGGTTGAAAAAAAATCCCGTTATGTATGGCGGCCATGGAAATCCGAAAAAATTCGAACCACTTGCCCCTATTGCGGCGTGGGTTGCCAGCAGATGCTGCACGTTCAGGATGGAAAGATTGTCAAGGTTACAGGTGTTGAAAATGCCGCGCCAAA
>DAOWOF010000061.1 GCA_030642205.1 Desulfobacteraceae bacterium
AATATCCAAGGTTCAAAAAGATCTCTTTGTCCTTGGGACAGATCTGGCTACGCCGGGATCGGGGAAAAATTTTCTTATTAAAAAACAGGATGTAAGCTCGCTTGAAAAAATACTTGATAATTTTGATGATAAATTGCCGCCTTTAAAGCAGTTTATTCTGCCATCCGGAGGTGAGCTCGCCTGCCGTTTACACATAGCCAGGACTATTTGCAGACGGGCTGAGCGAAGGGTTGTAAGCCTGAAAAACAAGGTAGAGATTAATCAGGATATTGCACCGTATCTTAATCGCCTCTCGGATCTCTTATTTGTCATGGCCCGTTTTGCCAACTGTGAACTGGACTCAATTCCTGAAGAAATAGTATAAAAAGAAAATGTTTTAATAATCAGGGGCAAGGGTCATGCAATATCAACATGGAGGTAGTCCACAGTCGGATTTAGCCAGATTTGGTCTGAAAACACCTGCAATCCTTGATTTCAGTGTTAATCTGAATTTCCTGGGGCCGCCCCCCATCATTAAACAGAGATGGATGGAGTTTTTTGACTGCATCGTAGACTACCCTGATATGGGAGGTAGGGGAGTCAAAGAATATTACGAGAAAAAATTTAGGATTGCGCAAAAAAATATTTTACCCGGGAATGGCTCAACAGAACTAATATACCTTGTGCCAAGGGTACTGGGATTAAAAAAAGCTGTAATTATTACCCCCTCCTATCATGATTACGCGCGAGCCTCTAAACAGGCAGGCGCACAGATTTCTTACCTTCCCCTTACGCCTGACCATAATTTCTCTTTTCCAGAGCAAGATAAAATAACCGTTGCCCTTCAAGGATCCGATGCCCTGTGGTGTGGACACCCAAATAATCCCACCGGCAATCTCTTTTCCAGACAAGCAATTCTTGATCTTGCCGATAAATTTCCGCAAAAATGGTTCATAATAGATGAAGCCTTTATTCAGTTTGTGGGCAACTATTCTGAAACAAGCCTGCTAAGTTCCGAGATCCGGCCAAACCTCCTGATCCTGAATTCTTTAACCAAGTTTTATGCCATGGCAGGAATACGCTTAGGCAGTGTTATCGGACATGAGGATATCATAACCCGGCTCAAACAAATGAAAGAGCCCTGGAGTATAAATGGCATTGCTGACAGGCTCTGTTACCTATTGCCGAATTGTTCCCAATATGAAGACGAAACAAGAGAGCTGATAAACCAGGCAAGGGCGCAACTGGAAACCCACCTTGAAAAAATCGAGGGGATCAGGTTCTTTCCGTCCTCGGCTAATTTTATACTTTGTCAGTGGAACAGGACTGATAACCTGGATCATCTTTTACGTCATCTTCTCATAAATGGTCTTTATGTTCGGGACTGCCGTAATTTTACAGGGCTTGAGAATAATTTTTTTCGTATATGTATCAGGTCAATTAAGGATAATAACCTTTTGATTAATGCCTTGGAATCATTTTCCATGAAGGAAATCTTTCCCTAGCTTGACCTCCCTTTTTTATATACAAAGGGGGGGTTTTTTATTAAACTGATAAATTGGATTGGGGGTGTAGCTCAGGTGGGAGAGCGGTACGTTCGCAACGTATAGGTCAGGGGTTCGAATCCCCTCATCTCCACCAAAATCATTACCGGGACAAAGCAAGGGTGTGTGTCAGCTCATAGAAAAGTATATATAAACCAAGGATTCGACCTATGGAACGAAAGGCAAAGGTATCTAGAAGGACAAAGGAAACGGATATTTACCTCAAAATAAACCTGGATGGGGATGGTATTGCCAATATCAAGACAGGTATTCCTTTTTTGGATCATATGCTGGACCTTTTTACGTCACATGGATTTATAAATATGGATCTGGATGCCACCGGAGACCTGGAAATTGATGATCACCATACTGTTGAAGATATCGGTATTTGTATTGGCAAGGGGATAAAAGGATCCCTGGGAGACATGAAGGGGATCCGCCGTTATGGCGAGGCAATAATTCCGATGGACGAAGCCCTGGCAAGAGTTGTCATGGATATTTCCAATCGTCCTTTGTTGGCGTATCGGGTGGATGTAAAAAAACAGATATCCGGTAATTTTGATATAGGACTATTAAAAGAATTCTTTCGTGCCCTTGTTGTCAATGCTGGTATTACAATGCATATAGATCTTCTGGCAGGGGAAGAACCACACCATGTCGCGGAGGTAATTTTTAAGGCCTTTGCCAGGGCTTTAAACCAGGCCACAAGTCAGGATCTTCGTTTGGAAGGAGCTATTCCTTCTACAAAAGGGGTTCTTTAAGTTAGTATTATTACCACCTGCAACTACTTGATTCGCGTCTATTTCCATCTTTGATTCAATCCATAATATGAGAATATGGGTCTTAAATGAGGGCTTAGAATTTGTTAATTATACCTGCTATAGATATCAAGAATGGTTTATGTGTTAGGCTTAAACAGGGTCGTATGGAAGATGAGACTATCTTTTCTCATGAACCGGATGTTATGGCCCGTAAATGGTTTAAAAAAGGAGCTGAAAGGTTACATTTAGTAGATCTTGATGGTGCCATTCAGGGCAGACCGGTAAACAGTGAGACTATTAGGCGAATTGTAGATGCGGTTCCGATTCCTGTTCAGTTGGGGGGTGGGATAAGAAATATGGCTACCCTTGAAGCCTATTTTGACCTTGGAATTCAATATGTAATTCTTGGGACAGTGCTGTATAAAGATCCTGAATTTGTTATGCGGGCAGTCAAGATGTATCCAGGGAAGATTATTCTGGGGATTGATGCCATACAGGGCAGTGTGGCTGTTGAGGGTTGGACAGAGGACATTGAAATAACTCCTCTGGAGCTGTCTCAACGATATGAAGAAAGTGGAGTTGCGGCTGTAATCTATACTGATATTTCAAGGGATGGAATGCAGACTGGACCCAATTTGGAGGGTACCAGGAATCTCGCCAGGGCATTAAATCTTCCGGTAATAGCTTCAGGAGGGATTTCCGGGATTAAGGATGTCCTTGATATATTGGATTATGAGGAAGATGGGATTATGGGAATGATAACAGGAAGGGCATTATACGATGGCAGTCTTGATTTGGCAGAGGCCATTAAAAAAATAAATCTCAAAAAAACAACTTGACTTGTAAGGGAAAAAGTATATCATATACGCCTTCATGTAATCAGTGGGATTGTTGGTGGTAATTCTAATTTTTTGAAGAATAGCATTCCTTCTAGTCCCCTAAAAAAAGGAAATTTTTAAGGCAAATTTATCTTTGATAGGGAATATCGTATAAAATTGTAAAAGAAAAGTGCAAAAAATTAGAATTTACTAAATTGTTGAGTAATTATTAGAAGTTAATATTTGATATAATAACTAATCAGTTTAGTCAACTGATTTTCTATTATTTTATAAGAAAGAGAGAAACCTTTTAAAAAGGCTCCAAAGGAATACCTTGAGTATTTCGAGGATTGAAATTTGAGCTTGGTGCCAAAATTGGGCAGATAAACGCGGACTTTGAAAGGGGAGATCTTGTAAAGGTTTCAAATGGGCTGTTAAAGGCCGGTAATCTTAAGGCATATTATTTGTTTTTCGTTAAGATCAATTTATACTATCGGGCAATTGATAAGGCACTAAAAACTTTCTCGGAAAATTTATAGTTTTGTTGGATAGCCAGCATTTTAATCATAATATTTTTGGATTTTTTGATCATGATGCTTTTAATGGTATGGTTTAAATTAGTATGATTTGCTTAAAAGAGCATATTCCGCACTAAATGAGGGATATGCTTTATTTTTTAAAAAGTAGATCGCAGATGAGGCAAGATAACCTGATTATATTGCATTTGACTGTACTCATATATACCTGCCATGCTATAGATTTTAAGGGAAAGATCGATTAGATAACACAGTCAAGAACTTTTTCCAGAAAAGGCAGTGTTTTTTTGTGCTCCAAATTATGCTGTATCCAATTACACATAACCTACAAGGAGTTTTATATTGCTAATGTATTGGAAAACAAGAGAGGCCTTTCTTAATAAAATGATTTTCTCAAAGTATTCAACACGACCCACCTTATTTAGACCACGGACTATATAAATTAAGTTTTTTTGCGGTGCGCAATGGGCGTCATAAACAAGATGCAGAAGTGCGTAGTCAGTAAAGAATGCAGTGTATTGGACAGACTCTTGAAAAGACTGACAACAGGCTTTGGGGAGACTGTAAGCTCCTGCCTGGTGTGGGGGGTATAAACCATTTGAATGAACTTTAAATGGCGCAAAATGACTTGTTAATCGGCTATTATGTATTATGATATTAAGATTACCATTTGCGTCTCCTAAGGCATAAATTCAGGAAAAGGGCTAGCCTTGGTATTCAATCAATCTCCTAAAGATGAGATCAAAATGGCTGCAGACATTGTGGACCTCATCGGCCAATTTGTTCAGCTTAAAAAGGCAGGGCGAAACTATGTAGGCCTTTGTCCTTTTCATGGTGAAAAAGATCCCTCTTTCTCGGTTAACCAGGAAAGACAAACCTTCCATTGTTTTGGGTGCAAACGGGGAGGGGATATCTTCAGCTTTTGGATGGAGTATCACAATATATCTTTTATGGAGGCCATGAATGATCTGGCAGACAGATATAATATCCAGATTTCAGGCGGCTGCAATCCTGAAATTGCAAGGAAGGCCAAGGATCGTCGAAAATCCCTTTATATGCTTAACCAGCATGCCATGGAATATTTTCAAGGGGTATTACAAGATTCTGTAAAGGGAAAACCAGCCAGAAAGTATCTTGAAAAGAGGCTTCTCTCAAGAGATATTATTGATCGTTTTTGTCTTGGATATGCTTCGGATCAGTGGGAGGGCTTGACACAGCATTTAAGAAGACGTGGTGAAGATCTTGACTTAGCTTCTGAGGCTGGTTTAATTGTGCCCAAAAAAAACAGGTCGTTTTATGATCGCTTCAGAAAACGCCTTATTTTTCCTATTTTTGATTATAGAGCACAGGTAATCGGGTTTGGTGGAAGGGTACTTGATAAGTCTAAGCCTAAATACATAAATACCCCTGAATCTCCAATCTTCCATAAAGGGGAGTCTCTGTACGGATTGCAAACCTCTATTGAGGCAATTAGAGCAAAAGGAAGTGCGATAATCGTTGAAGGTTATATGGACTGCCTTGCCTTAAAAAAAAATGCCATGGAGGAGGTGGTTGCGACTTTAGGAACTGCCTTGACTACGGATCATATTAGAAGATTGAAGGGGTATGTTAAAGAGGTTATTGTAATTTTTGACTCTGATCAAGCAGGTCAGGCAGCAGTTGTCAGGAGCTTACCTCTTTTTTCTAATGAAGCTTTAGAGGCAAGGATGGTTGTGTTGCCGGAAGGCCATGATCCTGACAGCTTTATAAACACGTATGGTATGGGACAGTTTTCTAATTTATTGCAAACAGCAGTTCCCATCCTTGATTTTTTTTTGGAACTAAAGCTAAAAGAACAGGAAACTGATGAAGGCAAAATCTTTGTTATGAATGAAATTCTGAAGGTATTTTCTGAAATAAGGAATCTACCTTTACGGTCACTCTATGTACGACGTTTGGCAGACAAAATTGGAATCAGGGAGGATATCGTCCTATCAGAACTCTCGAAAATTACTTCAAAGCGATCCTTTAAGCCCTATGCTGATATGACCAAGAGTCCTGTACCAGTAAAAGCTGAAATAAACGTCAGTGACCTACAATTACTGAGTTTGTTGGTTAATTATACTTCCGCAGTGCCTCAGTTGGTAGATATTGATTGTCAGCCCTTGCTTACAAGCACAGTGGCCATAGAGATAGTTAATAGCATTTTTGAAGTATATCTTAAATTCGGGGAGGTTGCCTATTCGGAACTGGAAGATGTTCTTAAGACTGATGCAGCGCGTGAACAACTCAGGGAAATACAGCACAGGCCTTTTGTAGTTTATTCTCAGGAAGATGTGAAACAGGCTATTATGGAATGTAAGGAAAAAATCAATCATAAAAAATTGCTGGCATCTCTTAAAAAAGCAAAAGGCGATATTCAAGCTCAGAATTGGCTGGTTAAAGATTACAAGAAAAAAGACTGTGAAATTTAAAATCCAGGTCTTTATCTTAATCCTATGCCATAAACTCTGGCCTTGATCAATAATATTCTAAGTAGTCTGATGATTGTAATTATGAATTATTTTTTTTATTGCAAGCCTATATATGTATTCAAGGACTATCTTGTGGGGGTGTCTTTGAATGTCTTTAAAATGGTTAATGGGGAATTTCTCCCGATTCGAAAAATTTGAATAAAAAATTTTTTTGGAAAAAAATTGATCTATGAAGATTCCAGGAGGGAACCAAATGAGCAAAAAAGCCGACATGGTCAATTTAAAACGTTTGATTGATATCGGAAAAGATAATGGTTGCATCACCCATGAAGAATTAAATGATAGCTTATCTGATGATATTATCTCCTCGGAAGAAGAAATTGACGATTTGATGATAATGTTTCAAGAGCTCGATATCATGGTTATCGATAAGAGCGACAAAGACACATTTGAAAATACTAAAAAATTAAAAAATAAAGTGGTGGTTTTTGGAGAAAAGCATCATGACAGCCTGGATCTTACCGAAACCGCATCACGGGTTTCTGATCCGGTCAAAATGTATTTAAAAGAGATGGGATCCATTTCATTATTGACCAGAGAGGGCGAAGTGGAGATCGCCAAGAGGATCGAGGATGGAGAAAAGACGGCGCTTAATATACTTATTGATTGTTCTGTTGGAGTGGCACATCTTCTGAAGATGGGCGAAAAACTCAAGAATAATGAGATAAAATTAAAGGATATTATTAATGATATAGATGATGATGAAAATAATTTTATGCAGATAGGCGAAAGAAGAGGTTCTCTTCTTAACCTTATTGATCAAATACGGATAATTCATGAAGGAGTTCTTTCCAAAAGAAAAATCATACATCAAATGGATGATAACGAAGATCGCAGCCAACGGGTCTCTGAAGTAAAAGAGTCTCAGACCCGGATTCTGAAAATCATGGATTCATGCAAATTGGAAAAAGGTCAGCTTGAGATGATGGTGACCAAGTTCAAGAATTTTGTGTATGGGGTTGAAAGGGCTGAAAAAGATCTTATACAAGCTATGATAATGGCAGGCGGTAAGTCTGCACACTATCTTCAAAAATGTTTTGATGAAATGCCTGAAAATGTTGAGGCTGATGAAATTATTACAGGTCTGGAATTAACTAAGACAGAACTTGTTTCTATCCAGCAAAAAGTGGGTAAAGCCTTGAATGGAATTGAAACAGCCAAAGAATTAACGATGATGACGCCAAGGCAGTTGACTGATACCCTCAGGATGGTTGTTATCTCTATCGAAAAATCCAAGCGGGCTAAATCAGATCTTATACAGGCTAATCTGAGACTGGTGGTGAGTATTGCCAAAAAATATACTAACAGGGGCTTGATGTTTCTTGATCTGATTCAGGAGGGGAATATCGGATTGATGAAGGCAGTAGATAAATTTGAGTATCAGCGGGGCTATAAGTTCAGCACTTATGCCACTTGGTGGATAAGGCAGGCTATCACAAGGGCCATTGCTGATCAGGCCAGAACAATTCGTATTCCGGTTCATATGATTGAAACCATTAATAAATTGATTCGAACATCTCGTTATCTGGTTCAGGAACATGGGAGAGAACCTACCCCTGAAGAGATTGCAGAGAAAATGGAATTTCCCTTGGATAAGGTCCGTAAGGTGTTAAAGATAGCCAAGGAACCGATTTCACTTGAAACTCCTATCGGAGAAGAGGAAGATAGTCACTTAGGCGATTTTATTGAAGATAAAAAGGCTCTTTCTCCCGGGGATGCTGTAATCAGTTTCGGTTTGGCGGAGCAAACCAGGAGAGTCCTTAGGACACTGACACCTAGAGAGGAAAAAGTTCTGAGGATGAGATTTGGTATTGGAGAAAAGGCGGATCATACTCTGGAAGAGGTGGGGCGTGACTTTAGTGTGACCAGAGAAAGGATCAGGCAGATTGAGGCAAAGGCCTTGCGAAAATTGAGACATCCCAGCCGAAGTAAAAAATTGAGAAGTTTTGTTGATGAAAAATATGATGTAAAGGAGAATTTTTCTTGACAAATTTTATAGATCTGCCATGCTTAGAAAGTTAAGACCCAAATGTAAAAAATAGTTTTTCTTTATCATTCTTTAATGATAAGGGCCCATAGCTCAGCTGGAAGAGCCACCGGCTCATAACCGGTAGGTCCCTGGTTCGAACCCAGGTGGGCCCACCAATTTTTGTTTATAGTATTAAAGTTTTATAAGACCCTTTATAAAATTGATATTTTTCCTAAGGGCGCTACCTAAAAGGTAGCGCCCTTAGGCTTTATACTGGATGAAAAAATTGGATTAATTAGCCATCCGTAGGAGGACAAGCCTTATATTGTGCGATATTTAATAAAAGGTTATATCATGAAATGACTCCTGACTTAAAAGATGTTCTTACCTTATTAGAAAAAATTGCCCCTTTTAGTTTGTCAGAAGATTGGGATAATTCTGGCATCCAGGTTGGGGATCCTTCCCTGAAAATCAGAAAAATCCTGATTGCTCTTGATCCTACCATGGAAGCAGTTCATTTTGCCTCAGAGATGGATGCTCAATTATTGTTAACTCACCACCCTTTAATATTTAAGCCTATACAACACCTTGAATTTAATCAATATCCAGGAAATGTAATTTGTGAGGCGATAAAAAATAGATTAGCAGTGGTTTCTGTACATACCAATCTGGATATTGCAAAAGGTGGTATTAATGATATCCTGGCTGAATTATTGCATCTACAGAGAGTAGAGGTTTTGCAATCAGGAGATTATCCTTCTGGTGCAGGTCTTGGACGTATAGGAGATTTTGCCAAACCTTATAGTTTATCAGATGTGGTGGATATTGTTCAAAAGACATTTAGAGTAGATACATTAAGGGTCGTTTTTGGTAAAAGCAGTAGGATTTGCAGGGTGGCTATTATTGGTGGATCAGGAGCCAATTTTATAGTTTTAGCCCATAAGATGGGAGCGGATCTTTTGATAACGGGAGATGTTAATCATCATAATGCCCTGGATGCAAAGGCTTATGGGATTAATTTGATTGATCCAGGCCATTTTTTTACAGAAAAAATTGCTTTTGATATTTTTGCAGGTTCCCTTATGAAACACTTTCTATCCGAACACTTAGAAATTGCAGTAGAAATTTTTGAGGATGAAGAAGATCCAATAAGGATTGTTTAAAAAAGCGGCCATTTTCAAGCAAATTAATTTTGCTCATGCTCAAGGAAGGATAAAATTTGCACCAGATTAATACTAACAGAAGGAATTGATGCCTTTGTGGAATGTTCATTTTGGTTACCTTCAAGGAAGGCAACGATTTTAGCCAAGGAAATACATTGAGTATTTCCAGGATGAAAAGGACCTGATTACGATTGGAGATAAGAGTGGATAATTTAATAGGCTTACAAAATTATGATATGAACTTTCAGAAGATAACTGCTAAAAAAGAAGACGGGCCTATTAAAATAAGGGTGCTTGAGCAGGTCATTGAAAAGATGGCAATGGAGTTGACAGAAGGAGATCAACAGATTCAGGACCTTAAGCTGTCCCGGCGGCAATATGAACAGGATATCGCCAGCCTCCAGAGTCAAATACAAAAAAGCAATGAAAAGATAGCCAATATTAAATCAAACAAGGAATATGAGGCTGTTTTAAAAGAAATAGATACTTTTAAAAATGATGCTACATTACAGGAGAATAAGGTACTTGAAATCTTGCTGAAAATAGAAACATTGGAAGAAAAACATGAAAAAGATAAGGAGATATTGAATCAGAAAAAGCTAACATTTCAAAAGGATCAGAAGCTTATCCAATTGGAAATACAAACCTTGGACAAGGAAATAGCCCTTTTATTAAAGGATCGGAAGTTGCTACGGCAAGAGATAGATCCTTTGCTTTTAAAAAAATATGATTCTCTTCGGGAACATAAAGGAGGTCTCGCTCTTACTCCTGTGATAAAAGGGATCTGTCAGGTATGCCGGATGGGAATCCCTCCACAAAAATTTAATGAATTACTTGCAGGTAAGGAATTGATGAGTTGTCCCCATTGCATGAGACTAATGTATTTAGGAGAAGATAACTCCCCGGAAAAATAGAAAAATGGCCTGAAGATGAGATGCGAGATGTTTAAGTTATTTACGGATAACTCTTTATACAATTAAATTATTGCAAGATAAATGAATTCAAGTATCTAAAACGGGTATGTTGAAGTAGAACAAATGATCGCTGCCTTGTTGTTCAAGGGAGAGGAAAGTCCGGGCTCCATCGGACAAGGTGCTGGGTAACACCCAGTCCCGGTGACGGGAAGGAAAGTGCCACAGAAAGTAGACCGCCACATCAGAGATTTTTGATGGGGTAAGGATGAAAGGGTGAGGTAAGAGCTCACCAGTCCTGCCGGTGACGGCAGGAGCTAGGTAAACCCCACCTGGAGCAAGACCAAATAGGGG